>NZ_CACA01000122.1:0-4392 GCF_000180455.1 Kamptonema sp. PCC 6506 | reverse complement strand
CATGTTCGCCTGTACGCTTGCTATTACCCGTGCCACCTTTCTTGTCCGTATGGCTGATTAAGATAGGAAATTCTCTAGCTTTTCTGGCATCAGATAAGACGGAAAATAGGAAATCCTCTACACCATTTCCAGGGATACGAGTAGCATAATTGGTGTACTCATCCCACACCGAAGTAATAGGAGGAGAATTGAGGTTGCGGGTTTTGAGTCGCTTGTAATAATTAGAGAGTTGAGCCGCAATTGCGGCATAGTTTTGTTGGTGTCCAACTAAACGACAAGCGAACCATTTATCCTCATTTTGATGAGCGTGAGGGTCGCTCACTTCTAAGCTGTGTCCGCAGTACAATTTTCTTAGTAAAATTAAGAAGCCAACAAAGGTAGTTTTGAAGGCTCCTTGACCTCCTTTTACTAGCAAAGCAGGGGGTTCAAGCAAGCACAAAACCCACTTAGTCTCAGGTTGATTGAGTAACATCCACAACTCTTCTAATCTGCGGTCATTTGCTCCTTTAGCTGCATCAATTGGTATTATTGGTTGAGTGGGAGGTGTGGGACTATTAGAAGAGTCTGGAGGCTGTTGTCCTGGTTGCCCAGGCGTTGTTTGTTGTGACTCTAATTCCAACACTTTGTAGAGGTGATAGCAGCCAGTTCCTACACTAATAAGAGCGATAGCGATGCCAATTGGTTTCCAATCAGGCGGCTTAGAAGTGGCGTATAACTTGTCAGTTTGCTGCCACAACTGCACATCTCTTTCTGTCAATACATCTTGAGTTTTAGTGGCATGATAACCAATAGTTAATGCACCCATAAAGCAGCCAGTAGCAATGCACGCTCGTACCCATTTATTCATGGCTGTTTGACCTCCTGTTCTCGATTGAATTTCATGGCTGTTTGACCTCCTGTTCTCGATTGAATTTCATGGCTGTTTGACCTCTTGTTCTCGATTGAATTCTCGTTCAGCTTCTCGCTGTTCTTCTATTTGCTTCCCTGATAAAGCTTCAGCAGATTGTTGTAGATAAAGAGTGCGACTTTGCCTTAGTTTCCGCATAGCTGCTATCATTAAATTAGGCTGGACATCGGCAATGGTGGAAACTTGTCCAGTTCGAGCTTGTAGCACTGCACAATACTCAAATAAAGCAGCAGCCATTCTGGGATAGTCAAGTCGAATTGCTGCTTGATTCCAATCTGTTTCTATGCGACTTTCTACTAAGTCAAAACATCCGTCGCGGCTCATGCGGTGACAGGGGTGTTTTTTGTCTTCTCTTTGTTTGTCAATGTTGAAGGTCTTTTTCTGAGCTTCTGCTAGGATTAATCGCTGCCATTGACCGGGTTCTCCTACGCCATCACCCCATACAAATAGGTTCATTTGTTGTTGGTCTTGGAGGAAGTTGGTATCGAGTTGATTGACTAATGTTTGGGGGTTGAAAGTGGTGGTTGGTGCTACTTTCTTTTGAGGTTGGCTGTTGAAAGTCCAATAGGCGATAATTCCGGCAATAGGTAGTGCTACCGCACCAACTGCAATCAATCGAATTGCTAGGGGCGATAGTTTGAATTTAGGGCGGTTTTTTTGTTGTTCAAAAGTCAATGGATATGGTGGTGGTTGCCATTCGGGTTGGGGTGGAATTGGTTGTACATCCATGTTATTTATCCTGTTGTTGTTAAGAGATTGCTAAGCCATCTGTACCTATAAATACTTCAGGTTTTCTCCTGTTGTTGTTAAGAGATTGCTAAGCCATCTGTACCTATAAATACTTCAGGTTTTCTCCTGTTGTTGTTGAGAGATTGCTAAGCCATCTGTACCTATAAATACTTCAGTTGCACCGATAATTAGCTCAGTTGATGGTGGTGAAATCTTGGAGGACTTGGGCTCTGTTTTTTGAGGCTTTAGGAAACAGGAAAGGCAAATAGCTAAGGCGATAAAGGCTCCACCTAAACTGCCGATTGGGGTGCTGTTGCCAACTGCAACGCCGCTCAACATTGTTAAGCTGGTGATGCCAATTGCTCTATTTCTTTCCTGTTCAACTAACACTTTTTGTTGTATCGCTAGGGCTTTTCCTAGTTCTGTATGAGCTTCTACCAGAGCCCTGCTGATTGTTGCCGTTGGGTGGTTTTGTAAGGTTCTAAGGCACTCGAAGTTACGGGTACTGCTAACTTGGGGGTGGGAAGTTTGGCTTCCCTCAAGTCTAAAGGGGTGGCTGCTGCTGCCTCTGATAAACTGTTTAAGTTGCTGCGAAGGTTGTTGCCAAAGTCGGATAATTCGGTGACTAAAGTGGTGACGTAACCTACTTTTAAGGCTTGCACGTTGGTTTTGGCCATTTGTGATCCTGTTTCGGCGAGGCCAATGTTGCCTTGCTGTGTGGCTTCAATAAGTGCTTGAATGGCTGCACCTTTATCTTCTGTTTCGTCTCGTTTGGCATCGGAGGGTTTAGCTATAGCATCTGGGTCGATTTCGTTGCAGTAAGCACTGCGTCCGTTTCGGGATGATGCTATTTGTAAAATGGCATCGTCAGGTGAGAGTTTTTCATCCCTTACTAGCGAGTAATAATGGCGGATTTCAGTAGCATCAATTTCGTCAACTTGTGAGTTTTGCCAATTGGGTTGACCTAATGCTTTTCGGACATTGGTGATGTCGGCAACTTTGGCGAGTCCGAGTTCACTTTTGAGTTCTGTTCTGGAAATATTCATGGGTTGGCAATCCTTGTTCAATTAAACGCCTGTGTACTGGGTCAATGCGGTAGTTGGCTTCAATCAGCCATTTTTCGAGGGTGACTAAGCACCATTTGTGGAAGTCTGAGAACTTTCGCTCGTGCAGTTTGCGACTGAACTCCGGGCATTCTTCTAAGAGGGACAGCCTTCGCTTAAATGTTGCTTCTGACATAGGCTTGCGGCCGCCGAGGAGAAGTTTGAGTTCTGTTCTTTCCCACCATGAGCGCGTTCCTGTGCTAGGGTTGAAAGCCCTGACTGTGATTGGTTTACGGTGTTTTTTCATCACTTTCGTGAGCTAATTCGTGAGCTAATTGAGAGAGTTGTTTTTTCGATTTGAATTAGCTCACAAAGGGGGTAAAAAAATTTAGCTGATAGGGCGATCGCGCGATCGCTTTGAGTTCAACAAGCTTGAGGGCGCGATCGTTTTCTGGGATGGCGGTGAATTGGTTAGCCTGTCCCAGTTGCTGCGGGAGATTGGGTTGAGGCAGAGCGATCGCGAATTGTGCGACCGCCTGATTTTGCGTCATAGTGAATTAGCTCCTATGTTAATGAGAGTTGAGCCAGCGGTAAAAGTTGTCCAGACCAGCACCGCTGGCTTTTAGATACCTGTTGCTAGTGCATTATAGCACTATAGCTATATCAGTCAAGGGCATTGTGATGGTATTAGGTAGGTAAAGATGAGCAAATTTATGAAGTAATGGCAAAACACACCATCCGATGTAGGCTTCAAGAATGGATAGATGCAATGGGGCTGACCTATTCCGCTGTAGCTGAATCGGCTGATGTTGATGTAGGTGCTGTGCGACGATTAGCAAAGAATCAGTTTGACCGAGTGGACTGTGCTACGTGGCAAGCGATCTGCAAACTCTTCAATAAACAGATAAACGAACTTTTTTATGAGGAAAAACCAGAGGATTGACATACGGGAGACTTTACTTAACAATACTTAACTTTTGACTGTCACATAAATTAATATTAGGATCTGTATACGATCAATTATTTAACTGCGGTATGATCGTAGAAGTCCAAGCGAACATTGCTATATCTATGGCGAGAATAAGAGGAGTGGGCGGACACCGCCGTAAAGGAGAACCAGCTCTTTATAATGAAATAAAAAAGCTGGTTACGATTTCCCTTACTCCAACAGGCGTTGCAAACCTTGATGCACGAGCAACACAACTCGGAACTAACCGGAGTGACCTGATCGAGCAGTTTGCCAGAGGGCTGTTGGATGCCACTCCCGCACCGACTGAAGGTGAATTGCAGGAAACGCAGACCCCCGCGAAAGCTTCTTGATAGAGACTAAGTAGTTCTATCAAGACAAGCTGCACGGATTGGGTAACGTTTCTGGTTTACCAAGTTTGGGGCGATTGTAGCGCCTATTAGGAGCGCAAAATTACCACTTGAGGACTGCTTATGGGGTCGCGCTCGCGGCTATTAAGTACAAAAAATGCCCCTAAAATCGTATTCGGGGCATAGCCATTAAGTAAGTTAAAAAGGATCGGAGTCATCTCGACAACTCGATTGTGGAGTGCTGTGTGAATTGAACCCTCGCGCACACTCTCAATTCTGCTGCCTGATGCCGTGTTTTAGTTATGCAAAATTAGCGGAAATGCGTAAGCATTCTCAGCTAGAGACTTGTCAATCACTTGTCAAGTTCCTCAAGCTGTAAATTCAAAGCATTTTAGT
>NZ_CACA01000123.1:0-12515 GCF_000180455.1 Kamptonema sp. PCC 6506 | reverse complement strand
ATTACCCATTACCAATTACCAATTACCCATTACCATCAACCCAAACCTAAATCGGTGACAGCCCCCACACTACTCGAAGAAACTAACTTTGCATATTTAGCCAATACGCCAACAGTATAGCGGGGTTTAGGAGCCTTCCAATTAGCGCGTCGCCGCTCTAATTCTGCATCCGAAATATTAATTTGCAACAAACGACCAGGGGCATCAATTGTAATAGAATCTCCCTCTTCCACAAGTGCGATCGCGCCTCCAACTTGGGCTTCCGGTGCGACATGACCTACAACCATTCCGTAAGTCCCACCAGAGAAGCGTCCATCAGTAATTAACCCCACAGAATCGCCCAAACCAGCACCAATAATTGCCGAAGTTGGGGCCAACATTTCCCGCATTCCCGGCCCACCTTTTGGCCCTTCATAGCGGACGACAATCACATCTCCAGCTTTGATCTTTCCTGCTAGAATTGCATCTAAACAGTTTTCCTCAGATTCAAATACCCGTGCTGGACCAGTAATTACTGCTTTCTTAATACCAGTAATCTTAGCAACTGCACCTTCTGTTGCCAGATTTCCCCTCAAAATTGCCAAGTGTCCTTGGGCGTACATGGGATGATTCCAAGGGCGAATTACGTCTTGGTTAGAGCGAGGTTCCGCAGGGACATCTGCCAAAACTTCGGCAATAGTTTGACCTGTAATTGTAAGAGCATCACCGTGCAACAAACCGCGATCGAGGAGCATTTTCATCACTTGCGGAATGCCACCAGCTTGATGTAAATCTGTAGCGACATAGCGACCACTAGGTTTAAGGTCGCATAGCACTGGGACTTTAGCTCTGATCGTTTCAAAATCATCAATAACTAATTCTACGCCAGCGGCATTGGCGATCGCTAACAGGTGTAGCACTGCATTTGTCGAACCACCTACCGCCATAATCACCGCGATCGCATTTTCAAATGCCTTGCGAGTCAAAATCTGGCGCGGAAGTAACTGCGATCGAATCGCCTCCACCAACACCATCGCCGATTTTTCAGCACTTTCAGCCTTTTCTGCATCCTCAGCAGCCATCGTCGAAGAATAGGGCAAACTCATCCCCATTGCTTCAAAAGCCGAAGACATCGTATTGGCAGTATACATCCCTCCACAGGAACCCGCACCAGGGCAAGCTTTGCGTTCAACTTCCAACAATTCTGCATTATCAATTTTGCCAGCACTGTATTGACCAACAGCTTCAAAAGCACTAACAACAGTCAAATCCGAACCATTATGATGCCCCGGTTTAATCGTGCCACCATAGACGAAAATAGCAGGTATATTCATGCGGGCGATCGCAATCATCGCCCCCGGCATATTCTTATCGCAGCCGCCAATTGCCAGCACCCCATCCATGCTCTGGCCATTACAAACCGTCTCAATCGAATCAGCAATCACCTCCCTAGAAACCAGAGAATATTTCATCCCCTCAGTCCCCATAGAAATACCATCGCTAATCGTAATCGTACCGAACATCTGGGGCATAGCGCCCGCTTGCTTCACCCCAAATTCCGCCTTCAGGGCCAAATCGTTCAAACCCATATTGCAGGGAGTAATCGTGCTGTACCCATTGGCAACACCTACAATCGGCTTAGTAAAATCCCCATCGCCAAAACCGACGGCCCGTAACATCGCTCGATTAGGCGATCGCTGAGTTCCTTGAGTAACAACGTGGCTTCTAAAATTTTCCGACATGATCTATTTCCTTTGTCTGTTCACTGGCGGCAGTTGACCGAAGCCTGCGAACATTCAACAGTCAACACTGACATCTAGGATTAATTGTCTCAGAATCCTTGACAGTTTGGATCGCCGTAGAGGAGATAGTCTTGGGTATCGCCAATAACCCCTGAAAATCACAAGTTGGAGCCAGAATCTGTGCCGATCTGGGATAATCTCTGTGATTTACAATACCCACGACTCTCCAATAAGACTTACGCTTACAGTAAGGCTAGTTGCTAAACCGCTCAGAGGGCGGGGTTACGAGCAAGTCTTGGCTTAAGTCTTATCCAACTGAAAAAATTACGAGGCAAATGACATGGAGGCCGATGAAATTCTGAGGCAATATGCGGCCGGAGAAAGAAATTTTCGCGAAATCGACCTGATGGGCTGCAACCTCAAAGGAGTAGACTTGAGCGATGCCAACTTTAGTCGGGCAAACCTGCAAAAAGCCAACTTGAGCGGAGCATTACTCATCGGAGCTAACCTGCGAGAGGTGAAACTCATCGGGGCTGAGTTGAGCGAAGCCAACCTCAGCGACTCTAACCTCATCGGTACTGACCTCACAAACGCTAACCTGAGCGGAGCTAATCTCACTGGGGCTAACTTGCGGGGTTCAATGGCGAGAGATATCAACCTGAGCAAAGCAAATTTAAGCGGAGCAAACCTGACAGAAGCCAATCTAACGGGAGCAAATTTATTTGCAGCCAACCTAACGGAAGCAAGCACGATCCGCACCAACTTAATTAAAACAGTTCTCAGTTGGTCAACTCTCAAGGGAGCAAACCTCACAAACGCTCTTTTGAACGAATCAGTTCTAGAGAGAGCTAACCTCACTCAGGCAATTCTCAGCGGCGCATCCCTTAACGGTGCTAACCTCAGCGGGGCAGACTTGCGGCAAGCGATCGCGATCGGTTCTAACCTCAGCGATGCTAACCTGACTCAAGCAAACCTGAGAGTAGCAAATGTGAGTTGGTCAACTTTGCGCGGAGCTAATTTGACCGGAGCTAATTTGTACCGAGCCAAATTGAATTGGTCAAATTTAAGCGGGGCGATTCTAGTAGAAGCAGTTTTGATTGACGCGAACATAGATCGCGCCAACTTCCGGGATGCAGATATGAGAAGGGCAATTATGCCCAACGGTACTACCTATGATTAGGAGTCCTTTAAAAATGGAAATTCTTTAAAAAATTACAATTAGGAGTTTTTACTTTTTGTATTTATTGCTGCGAGTTTATTTCTGCACAAATTATGTGCTATGCCAGAAGTAGGACTACCCGCGCCTGCACTGGCTAAGAGTTTAGGAGGAAGCGCAGATGGATGCTAGAGAACTGCTCGATCGCTACGCATCGGGACAAAGAGATTTTGCTGAAGCAAATCTGATGGGCGCAAACTTAACAAGGGCATTTTTGGAGGGGGCAAACTTAGCAAGAGCGTCTTTAGCCGGAGCAGACTTGAGTTGGGCATCTCTATACGAAACTAACCTCTCAGGCGCTTTCCTCTACAGCAGCAATCTGAGTTTTGTGAAGCTAGGGAAAGGGTATCTCACCAATGCCGACATGACAAAAGCCGATCTCAGAGGAGCTTTTTTAGTCAAGTCGGAACTTACGGGAGCGAAACTCAGCGGAGCGACTCTGGCGGGGGTAAACCTACGCTCTGCTAACTTGTCAGGGGTGAATCTGTGCGGCGCGAATCTGAGCGGGATTAATCTGCGCTATGCCAAGCTCACAGGAGCTAACCTGAGTTGGGCCAATATGAGCCGAGCTAGATTGAGCGGAGCTGTACTGGATGGAGCCAATCTTACGGGCATCAACTTTAGTAAAGCTCATTTGGTGAATGTTGACTTTCACGGGATGGACTTGAATGGAGTTAATTTTAGCGAGGCAAAACTTAAAGATGCGAATTTTTGCGCCTGCAACCTCACAGCAACTAACTTCAGCGGTGCAGAATTACAACGGGTGAATTTGCAGGATGCGGCTCTGAATGGAGCTAACTTGAAGGAGGCTAATCTTAATGAAGCTAATTTGAGTTATGCAATTCTGATGAGGGCTGACTTATCTGGCGCTATTTTGAGTCGGGCAGATTTGAGCGCGGCTAATTTTAATTTAGCTATTTTACACGAGGCGGACTTGAGCGATGCGAACCTGGAAGGAGCTTATTTTTGGAAGGCGGATCTTTCACAGGCGGTGCTAAGAGGAGCTGATTTACGTAATGCCAGTCTTAGAGGAGCTACTATTGAGGGGGCAGACTTGCAGGATACGAATTTGAATGGCGCTACCTGGCCTAATGGTAATATTTGCGAATAAGGGCAGGCTCAGGATTACTTGCTCTCGATGACAAAAATACCTTGTTTTTGTGTAAGTCCTACAAACAATATTTTTAGTGAGTCCAGATTCGGAATAAGCTGGAGTAAATAAGGTTAGAGGAAAAGCTAATGATGATGAAAGCGGAAGATATTATGACTACAGAAGTAGTCACCATTCGTGGTTCGGCAACAGTAGCTGAGGCGGTGGCGATGATGAACGATCTATGTTTGCGTGCCTTGATTGTTGAACGCCGCCACGAGCAGGATGCCTACGGGATAGTGACTGAGACAGACATTGTTTACAAGGTAGCAGCTTTTGGAAAAGACCCGGCAAATGTTCGTGTCTATGAGATTATGACTAAGCCCTGTATTGTGGTAAATCCTGAGTTAGGCGTGGAATATGTGGCTCGTCTGTTTGCCAATACTCGGATTCGCCGCGCTCCTGTGATTAAAGATACGCTGGTGGGGATAATTTCAATCACTGATATTCTGAATAAAAGTGATTTTGTGACTAAACCAAAAAGTGTTTTACTAGAACAACAAATCGAGAAGGCGATCGAAGATGCAAGAACGGCTTGTAGAGAGAAAGGCGCTACTTCTAAAGAGTGTGCTGTTGCTTGGGATATTGTGGAAGAATTGCAAGCTGAAGCTTCTCACCAGCGAGCCATAAAGATTGAAAAGACGGCATTCGATCTCTATTGTGAGGAGAATCCAGAGGCAGCAGAAGCGCGGATGTACGAGAGTTAAAGCTTTATAAGCAGTAACAGGACTTACCCACGCTTAACGTAACGCCGCCCGGAAAGGCGGTCAAGTCACCGCCTTTCCGGGCGGCGTTACTAATGGTTTTACCTATGTTACAAAAACTCTTAAACTAATCCCACTAAAGCCTCACCGCGCTGATAAAATGTACGGGCATAATCAGTCCACATTCCTTGTCCCCAGTACCGAAAACAGCTTGTTTGAAGTAATAAGTTATACATCAAAGCTTGCTGATATTCAGGTTGCTTAGTTACTGAAGAATCTTGCTGTAATAAAGGGTCATACTTTTTGTGAAAGGCAGCGCTGAGTTGAGTCATGGGGCCTAAAACATTTTCATATCCTTTAACCCAACTCAAATCATTTGTCCAAGAAGCGCCGTCCATGTGAAAATTGTGGTCTGTTTGTTTCAAATCTTCTATCGCTTTTTCTACTGCTTCTGGCGTAGCATTTTCCGGCGAAACTCGCTGCCATATTTTGTGTTGATTAACTGCTTGACAAGGGGGATAATTGTCAGGATTCACGCCTGCTGCTTCAATTATCTCTAAATATTCAGTGCCATTAAGGGCGACAACGCCTGATTTTCCGCCGCCTTGTTCGCGGACTTCATGGCAAGCTTTGAAGAAAGCACTAGGAAATTCATTCATCATTACACCGCCATTTTCCCCGTCAGCAATTTGAGTAACTAAAGAGGGAATAGTAATGTTATCAATTTGTTGTTTGTTCCGCCCTTTTGCCTCATAATAGGGCTGCATTTGACCGACTAATTTAGTATCAGAACCTTGGGTTTTAATCAAGATAGTAATACTGACTATTTCGCCAGAGGAATTACGGGCGACTAAACGATTGGGTATATATTTTTGATCCTGTTGCAGAGACGAACCGTCTAAATTTTCGATTGAATGTTCCTGCACCATTAGCCAACGATAGCCGCATTCTTTCAGAGCCTTAATATATTCATAGAGGGTATCGGGATGATTTGGTAAGTGCATTTCTGGAGGAGAAAACCCTTTAACTCGCTTCAAAGCATCGTAGCCAAAAATAGCAGCAAAGTGATGTTGCCATGCGACTATTTGTAGTTTAATATCGGGAATTGGGGTAGAGGGAACAACGGCGTGACTCCACATCGTCCCTAACCATTCTACATAAGGTTGATACTGAGGATCGCAGGTAATTCGTTTGAGATTGTTGAGTATATCTTCGCGGCCCATTTGGTGCAATCCCCACAACAAATTACCTGAATAATCAAGCATAATTCGAGGATTACATCCTTCAGCAATCAATTTAGGAATAAATTCTCCCATCCGGCCATAGCAATAGGCAAATACCTCTGCATTATGGTTGTCTCCTTGGCCGGGATGTTCAAACATATACTGGAGATTGCTGATTGAGGAACCATTAATTCCCGCAGGTACGGTGGGTTGGTGCATATGTAAAGCACAGGCAAATCCCGCCGCAATGTCTTTGAATTGTAAATTTGTGCTGGGTAAAAATACTGGCAGATTTTCTTGAACTGTGGCACTGATTTCTGCTTCAAAACCGCATATATTGGGTGATTCTGAGTTTAATTCTTCTAAAACGGGTAGGCTGAGAGCTGGAGTTTGTGTAGTCATTTAATTTTCCTTGCTATTCACTGCCATTATACTATGATGTGAGCTTTTATACAAACTATTCCCAGGCTTGTAACTGGTTAATCCAATTTTGGACTAAAGCGGAAATCCGATCTCTCCGCGTTTCAAAAGTGGCCGCTATCCAGATAAAAACAATCCCAAAGCCTAAACCGATTACCCATTTAATAAAGGGATAGTCGAAAATTAGAATTACTAACTGATAGAAAGCATTGATTAAAAACACTACGCTACCAATGAAAAGAAAAGCCCGGATTCGCAAGCCTAAGCCAGCTAAAAGTGCTGCTAAACTAAACATTCCTGGCACTAAACCATTGCCGTGCTGAGTTAGTAAAGCTACGCCGCAAATTAATCCAGATCCTACCATTCGCAATAGATGTCTAGTATCTTTTTGCTGAGGTAATTTAAGTTCAGGATCTACTTGAGCAATGTATAATAAAGTGAATCCTAAAGGTGTTACGTATAACTCTGGCTGAGTTAATCCTATGCGATCGAACCAGCGCCAAAGTACCCAGTCAATAAGTAGGGAACTAATGTAAGTAAAGCGGATTTGGTTGTTATCCCAATCTAGGAAGATATAGAAGGCGGCTGTTATTAGTAAACTAAGAAGGTGAAATTCACCTCGACTTTCTGCAATGCCAATTATTGGTAGGAGAAATGCGACTACTTTCCAAGGTTTTTTTGACCAACCCCAAGTTTCCCAAGGTAGGATGTAGATACAATAGGCAATTACTGATGCGATCGCAGTTTTCCACAAAAATAGCGGCCCCGTAATCAAGCGGAATACAGGTGTATTCAGCCAGTAAAGCCTAATAGCAAATGCTTCAATCCAACCGATGTAAACCCAGGCTTCTCCCCATTGAGGATAAGGATGATTGCGACCTTGAAAAATTGCATATTGAACTAGAAAAGCGCCAGTTCCTAATCCTAAAAACATCGCTGATTGAATGGGATTAGCTGAGGCTACAACTAGGAGTAAGCTACTACTAATCCAGTGGATGTGAGCAATATTTTTTATTTCTTGGGGGGTAAGGCGCAAGTAATTAATTAACCAAGGATAAAGCAGACGATAGGCATAGACAATCGTAGTACCCAGAGTTGCTAAGGCAATTAATCCATCGCCAATAGCGCCGCCTGATAATTGACTGAGTTGATAAATTAGTAATTCGCAGGCAGAAAGGGAAATGCCAATTATTCCCAAATAAACAAGGGGTTTGAATTCTGGTTTCCTTCTACCAACGCCGATAATAATTAAGGATATGCCTAAAGAAGTTAAGCCAGTCCAACTGGTGAAAGTGTGCGATCGCAACATTAATCCCAATGTACCATAAAGCAATGGTATAATATGAATACTAGGGAAAATGTCGCGATTTGGATCTCTATTTCTCCACCAATCTCCTAACAGTTGAGTAACTAAACCCAAGGCGATATTTGCAATTGCTAAATAAACAGTTTGACTGTCTGTAAAGCCTAATATTTCTGCTGTTAGTAATTCTAACGCCCAAGCTAATCCGTAAATTGCCCAATGTGAAGGTTGTTGATAGCTACGGTAAGCAATAGCTGCTATGGTTACAAGGAGTGTAATAATAGCTTGAATTGATGGACTAAAAGTAATATAAGTGAATTTTCCGTACAAACCAAAAGAGTGAATTGTTACACTTACTAATAATAAGCAACAGATTAATATCGCCCAATTATCTGCGGCTTTTGCGTAAATTTGCTGGAGTGGTAATTGGTTATTTTCCCTCTCTCTAACGCTGGTAGTACCAATTAAAAAATCGCGAATTAGCCACAAACTGGTAAGCCCGATCGCACCTACTATTAACCAAGCTGATGCTGATTGTCTGGGAAATCCTAGCACTCCTTCTAAAAGTAAACTACCGCAGAAAGTTAGCCCAAATCCTATGGTAGTTACTGCTAAAGAAGATAGGGGTAAATAGTAAGTATTGATTAACATCAACCCCGTTGCTATGCTTAAACTAATTAATCGATTTCCTGGTGAACTTAGCGTCAGAACTTGAACAGCTAGCAAAGCAATTGTACTTAATACGATTGCTGTCCTTCTTTGACGTGAATCTGTGTATTTGCCAACAGTAGTTAAAGCTATAGGTGTTACTAGCCACGACAAAGACCAATCCAGATAATTTAGAGAACTTTTGTATGACGTTGCATAATAATCGGTTAATAAAATAAAGCTCAATCCAGCTAAAGCTAATCCTAAGTGCCAACAACTTTTGACGGCTAAAGGTAGTAGATTTAGCCTAAAATCGCTCACTGTTTCTACGTTGGCATTTGCTTTGACAAATAATCCCCATTCTACTAGCATTATTGATAGCATGATTATTGACCATAGGGCTTGATTGAGAGTGGGAAAAAATAGGTGTATCCCAGAAAATATTGTTGACAAGCCGATAATGTGAGTTAGGTAAACGGGGATTTCAATGTTAGGACTTAATGGTGTGAGATTAGGTGTAGATAATGAAACTTGATTAGAATTATCTGCGATCGCATATTGCCATGTCACCCATCCTAAAACTAAGGTAGAGCATAGTAAATTCAGAGTTAGTAGGAGAGGTTCGATCGAACTGATAATCGTTAAAATTATCCCGAAAAAAAGTGCAATTCCTTCTCCAAAGCCAGCAAGTTGAGGCTGTCGCTGACGATACAACCATTGTGTTAAACTAACTGTTAAAATTAGGTAAGGAAATAGCGCTAGGCTCAGCAATGTCCAAGGATTTTCCTCAGAATTAGTGAGTTGAGTTAAAATAGCTAGAGTTTGTGTTTTAAATTCAAAGGGAATTAGCCGCCAAAATAGCAAAATTGCCTGAAGTCCAATCCCAAATAAAATTAACAAATCAATCCGTCGCCAGAATCGAACTAAGCGACTACTAAAAAACCATAAGGCTAGGCCGCTAACTGCGATCGCTTGACCTGGAATATCCCATATAGAAACCCACCAGCCGATAGCCAATAAAGCGCCTCCCACTGCTTCCCAGTTGAATACTTTTGCAGGAGTAGGCTGGGCAGATAAATCACCTTTTTGTTGTTGGTCTAGCCACGCTAAAAGCGCCCCACAAATACCCAACGCTAAACCCAATTGATTGATTTCTATACCTTTAACAAATATGGCTCTTCCTAGCAAGATTGCCAAAGCATAGACTACTAAAGCTGCTTTTTTAGAAGGAAGAAAATCGGTTCTTAAAGCTAATATTTGGCTTACATCCTCTCCCTCTCTTAGAGTTGATTTCGGCTGACGAGTTTGATAGAATGTAATAATAGCTGTGCTAATTGTCCCCAAATAAACAGCAATTAATGCTCCTCCCGGTAATATCCAGCCTGAATGCAAATAACTCAAAGCTAAATGATTGATTGCAGTTAATTTATTGGTTTCTTGTTGTCTTTCCGATTGCTTTTTAACGAGTTTCCAAGTAATAAATGTCAGAATTAAGGCTGCCACTAATGCTACTACCCAATTTAAGGGATATTGCCATAGTCCAAAGGTATCCATTGCCCAAAAATTGATCGGTACTAACAACAGCGTCACCAGTTGCAAAGTTTGAGCTGTCAATTGCAAATTATTCTGTTTACTAACCCAGGTGCTAATAGCCCAAAATGTCAAAGTATAACCTAGTAAAACTCCATATTGTCCAGCAGCAGGAAAACGCTCCCACTGAGAAGCGGCGAGAACTCCAGAGGATATTACTACTAAAAATACTCCTAAAAATAACAACCAAACTACACTGAGTTCTGCCATAAGTGACTGCAAAACTGATGTAATAAAATTGGGAGTAGCCGGAGATTTTACCTGTGTTTGGGGAGTGATGTTAGCAGGTAAAAGGGGCGTTGTTGTTACTGTAGGAATTCTAAAAGGCTCGGCGGCTGGTTCTGGTAGGCGACATACTAGGTATTTGTAGCATAGTTGTTTGACCTGAGTTTCTGAGAGTAAACCCAGATGCAGCCAAGCATCTAGACCGGCTAATAATTGCGGGTGGGAAGCTTGAACAATCAACTCAATTTCATTCGGCTGACTTGGTGGGGAGGACATCAGTTCTAGCTTTTATGATTTGGTTTGTTTCCAGTTTACAGCAGTTTTTAACAAAATAAGAAATTATCGATCGCTCTTAATACCAAGAGTGTTGCAACTCTATTTTGATCTTGAGGTAATATGGAGATAATTTCTAGGAGGCGATAGACATGACAACCGTTTGAAGTCGAAGCAGAATATCAAATTGTTTTACAGCAAGCAGAAGAAATTCAGCAATACTGGGAAGATCGTAACCACGAACGTTTTGCCCAAATTGCAGCAATGCCTCCAAAAGCTGAGCAATAAGCAATTCGCGCTAAGCTTAAAGCTTGGAAAGCTAAAATTGAGTCTGAGGAGTAAAGCTTGACAAACAAAAGTTGTATCCAGTAAAGTCTACTATCTAATGTGGCTGTTATTTAATAAATGTCGGTCAGCGGTGAGGTTCTCCATGAAATTTGATTTGACGAAGGGGCAATTGATAAAGTGGAATGATGATAGGGGCTTCGGATTTATTAAACCTAGCGCAGGTGGTAGAGAAGTATTTTTGCATATCAGTGCCGTAAAAACAAAGGGTCGCCGCCCAAAAATTGGAGACACAATTTTCTATAAATTGACAAGGGGAACGGATGGAAAATTTTGCGCTTCTGATGCTTCAATTCAAGGCGTTATTTCTCAATCTTCAACTACACAGAAAATCAAGACTTCGCCAGCTAAACGGAAAAGAAAGAAAGGTGGGTTGCTCGAAACTACTATTGGCGTTGGGGTTATAGTTACCATTGGGCTTTTTCAGATGCAGTCGCTCCCTAGTCGTTCCCCTATGCCAATTACATCAATTATAAAACCAAACTGTGTTATCAAAGGTAACATCTCGATTTCCACAGGGAATAAGTTTTATCACGTTCCAGGGATGGAGGACTACGATGGAACAATCATTGATTCTGCAAAAGGAGAAAAGTGGTTCTGCTCTGAATCAGAAGCGGTAGCAGCAGGCTGGCGCAGAGCCCCAAGGTAGTGTCACCAGCCCAATTAAGTGAGAATAAAGAGATTGTCTGCGATCGCAAACCCATCTCTACACGATCGCGCATCTAATCCAACTTTTCCCCACTTAGAATAAAAATGGGATCTACAGCCGCAAAAGTTTGATGAATCCCCCGCGTTTCCAAACGATTAACCGCCGACTGCACCACCTCAATATTGCGAACTTGTAACTCTGCAAACCCTTCAGAAAGAGCATACAAACTCTCTAAATTTCCCGCAGTAGCAACAACTCGACCTTGGGGTTGCAAATACCGCCAAACTTCTTGGAGAATGACTTTAAGTGGCCTACCTCCCTCAATACAAACTCGGTGAGGGCGAGAGGGCAAATCTTTAAGGCATTCTGGGGCACTACCTTCTATTACTTCTACGTTTTTGAGCTCAAAGCGATCGCAATTTCTGCGAATCAAACTCGCTACTTCCTCATCGCGTTCTATGGCAATAATTTGACCTTTAGGGCATAATAAACCTGTTTCAACTGCGATCGTTCCAGTCCCCGCGCCAATGTCCCAAACCACCGAGTCTGCTTGCAGACGTAAATGGGAAATTAACAGCAATCTACTTTCTCGCTTACTCATCGGAATGCCGGGTAAACGCTCAAATAAATCATCAGAAATACCGGGGGTAACATAGGGCCAAAGCATAATAAGAAGGGGCTAGGGGCTAGGGGCTAGGGACTAGGGAAAGAAGGGGTTAGAGGTTAGGGGTTAGGGATAAATATAGAAAAAGGGGTTAGGGGCTAGGGAAGAATATAGAAGAACTATCTAACTCATAAAGACACTCTCTTTAAGAAAATCAAGAGTAATGCTAGGGGTGCTATAGATTTTTGTGAATAATTCTATCACTTTGATAGTGTAGAAATATTAATAATTAATCTTTTACTACCTTAAACGTTTTGAGGGTTGGATCGCTGCATCCTGTTATACATCCACCCAAAATCAAGACTTCTTGTAGATATTCTACCGCTTCCTGGGTGATGATTTCACCGGGAATCAAAATTGGGATTCCAGGGGGATAGGGACAGA
>NZ_CACA01000124.1:0-13852 GCF_000180455.1 Kamptonema sp. PCC 6506 | reverse complement strand
TGCCCCCCCGCCCCCCGCTCCCCCTCTTCCCCTAGCCCCTAGCCCCTTCTTCGGTAATTGGTAAGATGAAAATTCTGCTAGTAGATGATGATAGATTGTTGAGTGCAACACTGGCAAAAGTGTTAGGAGTCAATCACTACGCGATCGATCTGGCGAGTGATGGACAAGCGGGCCTCGAATTGGCAACCGCAATAGAGTATGACCTAATTTTGCTAGACGTGCAGGTTCCCAAACTTGATGGAATTAGTCTATGCCGCCAACTGCGATCGCAAGGCTACCGCAAACCCATCCTGTTACTAACAGCCAACGATTCAGATGCCGATGTCGTAGCAGGGTTCGATGCGGGAGCCGATGATTACATCAGCAAACCTTGTGCTACTGAAGTATTACTAGCCAGGATACGAACATTATTACGGCGCAGTCAAGCGCTTTCCCCTAGAGATTCTGCTCAGAATTTATTAGCTAATACCTTGACTTGGGGAAATCTTTGTTTAGACTTAGATTCGGGTCGAGTAACATTTGATAAACAAATCATTTCACTGACAGCGACAGAATATAATCTGCTCGAATTATTCCTGCGAAATCCCGATCGCATCTTTAGCCGCAGTGCCATTTTAGATCGTCTGTGGGGATTGGAGGACGCACCAACCGATCGCGCCATTATCACTCATATTAAAGATGTCCGAAAGAAACTCAAGGCAGGCGGCTTAAGTGAAGAAATCATCGAAACAGTTTATGGCATGGGCTATCGACTGAAATCCCAGCCTAAAGCAGTGCCATCTAATGCTACCAAGCCTGAAAATGATAGCACAAAAGAGCATCAATTTGGTAGTGAAAATCGACAAAATACAGACAAAATCTTCGAGCGCTTTCGAGAAGTATTCAATGAACAAATTGCCATATTAGAACAGGCAAAGAATTCATTATTAGCAGGAAATATAGAAAACCATTTACAGGAAGCGGCTAAGAATGAAGCTCATAAATTAGCAGGATCTATGGGATCTTTTGGGTATCAAGAAGGATCTAAACTGGCACGTTCCGCAGAACATTTACTAATGAACAACAGTCCTTTGTCTGGGGAAAATATTACCAAATTCTCGGAATTGGTGACAGCATTACAGCAGGAAATAACCAAACCTTCAGTTACTTTAATAGCTCCATCAACACCTACCTTTTTATCTCAGCGGCTGTTAGTAGTTGATGATGATATTGTCTTAACAGAGCGCTTAAAAGCAGAGTCAGAAGCTTGGGGATTACGCATTAAAATTGCTTCTAATCTTACCAATGCTAGAGCGCTTCTAGCTTTATCAATGCCGGATGTGATGTTACTAGACTTAAGCTTTGCAGAGACGGAGGAAGATGGATTGACGCTGCTGCAAGAAGTAACTAAGCGATCGCCCCACCTGCCGATAATTGTCTTTACAGGACGAGATAGCCTAGCCGATCGTTTGGCAGTATCGCGCTTAGGAGCTAGACAATTTTTGCACAAACCTGCTACTACTAAGCAAATTTTTGACGCAATATCTCGTGTTTTACCTCAACCTAAAACTTTAAAGGCTAAAGTCTTAATTGTAGATGATGACGTTTTAATGCTGGCTAGATTATCTGACTTTCTAACTCCTTGGGCGATCGAAGTAATAACTCTCACAGAACCCCAGCAATTTTGGGAAGTTTTAATTAGCACTAAACCTGACTTGGTAGTTTTAGATATAGAAATGCCATTCATTAATGGTTTAGAATTGTGTCAGGTTGTGCGACAGGATATCCAATGGGAAAACTTACCAATTTTGGTGGTGACAGCGCATACCGATCCAGAATCTTTGCAAAAAGCTTTTATTGCTGGAGCTGATGATTTCATCAGTAAACCTGTGTTGGGGCCTGAACTCGTGACACGGGTAATTAGTAGGATGGAGCGCTCTCGATTGTGATAATTAGTTAGGTTGGTTGTTTATATACAATCTTTAAAACCTCTAAGTTAGTTAAGATATTTTCTTCTTGTTCGCTTAAAAGGTGGGTGACAAAAATTACCACGGGAGCATGACAAGATAGATAGTTTCTAATCATCGTTAAGATTTCTACTGCATTCATTTCAGGATGTTCAAAATCTAAAATAATCAGATCGGGAGTATTTTGGCTAATTTTTATTAGCATTGACTTAAGTGAACTAGCTGTAGATATATGCCAATCATCTATCTCGGCAAATCCCGCTTGTACAATTTCCGCAAAGGTTATATGATTATGAATAAACAAAACTTGTGTTGATGACATATTTACACCACCTATTTAAAGAAAATTAAACCGTGATGTAATATAACCACAACAAAGTAAAGAATTAGTAAAGAAAAAAAAATTATCGCCAACCGAGTCAGAAAGAGGAATTTATGAAGATATCTCGGCGATTTTTACCCTACAGCCTAGCCATAGCCTCAACCGCCATTGCCCTTCTGCTTACCCTCTGGCTAGAACCCCTAATGCCTCGGACAATTGGGGTGTTTTTCTATATTGCCATTATTTTTAGTACCTGGTTTGGCGGTTTTCAGCCGGGAGTGGTGACAGTTGTGCTTTCCACACTAGCGCTCGATTATTTCTTGATTGAGCCTCGCTATCAATTTTTCCTGCTAAATACAGCACTGGATTTAGTGCAATTAAGTTTTTTCGTAGTAGTTGCCTTAACCATTAACCTATTTACCAGCAATCTTAAAGAAAATAGACAGAAAATTGCCAGACTCAATCAGCAATTAATTCAGGAAAATAGGGAACAACTGCGGATGGCGCTGTCGGCGGCGCGGATGGGGATGTGGGATTGGAATATGGTGACAGGAGAAATTACTTGGTCGCCAGAAACCGAACATTTATTTGGATTAGCTGACGGTACTTTTGATGGTAAATACGAAACCTTTGACGCTAGGCTTCATCCCCACGATCGCGAAGGCTTAAATCAGGCAAGGCAGCAAGCTTTGCAAACAAAAAGCGTTTATCAGCATGAATTTCGCCTAATTTGGCCAGATGGCAGCATTCACTGGGTTGAGGGTAGAGGACACGGCTTTGATGACGAAACAGGTAAAGCTGTGCGAATTGCTGGCACGCTCGTCAATATTGACGATCGCAAGCAATCAGAAATCTTGCTGCATCAGCAATTCGAGCAACAACGGCTGTTGATGGAAATGACCCAGCGCATTCGCCAATCCCTGAATTTAGAAGACATTCTGCAAACAACTGTAGAGGAAGTGCGCCAGTTTTTGCAATGCGATCGCGCTCTGATCTTTAAAACTGATGCCGACTATGGCGGAAAAATTCTCGTAGAATCGGTCAATCCCCCCTGGAACGCGATCTCATCTAACCATTCCCACGATCCTTGTATTGGCAAAGAATATATTGAACCCTTTCAGCAAGGCTTAGTTACTGCCAAATCAGATATTTACACTGCCCAAATTTCACCATGTCATCGGGAAATGCTGGCAGCTTTCCAAGTTAGGGCCAATCTAGTTGTACCAATTCTGCAAGGTAAAAATCTCTGGGGATTGCTAGTTGTTCATCACTGTGCCGCGCCCCGCGAATGGCAAACTTCCGAAATAGAATTACTACGCCAGTTGTCTGCACAAGCTAGTATTGCCATCCAAAAAGCCGATCTATTTGAGCAAGTAAAAACAGAATCTCTCCGCATCCAGACTGTTTTTAATACCTCCTTTGATGGCATCGTGATTTTAGACAGAGAAGGAAAGGTATTAGAGGCAAATCCCCGATTTTCTGAAATGTTAGGTTACACGCCAGAAAAAACATTAAGCCTCAACGTTTTTGACTGGGATGCTCATTTCACTTTTGACGAAGTTCAGAAATTCCTAACTGACACCAGCTTTACCAGTGGAGTATTTGAAACTCGGCACCGACGACAAGATGGCTCAATCTATGATGTAGAGATCGGTACTAACATCTTGGAATGGCAAGGGGAAATAATGCGATTCTGTGCTTGTCGAGATATTACCGAACGCAAACAGGCACAAATTGCCTTAAAAGAACTAAATAACGCCCTGGAACAAAGAGTAATAGAACGAACCGTAGAACTAACCAAATTAAACGATCGCCTGTTAATTACTTTACTAGAAAAAGATCGCGCCTATCAACTGCTAGAAGAACAAGCACAGCTACTAGATTTAGCTCATGATGGCATTATTAGCTGGGATATCAACTCCATAATTACCTTTTGGAATCATGGAGCCGAGTTGATGTATGGCTGGACAAAAGCCGAAGCCTTTGGGCAAGAAATCAAAGCTTTATTGAAAACTGAGTTTCCTCAGCCGTTGAACGTAATTGAAGCTCAACTCCTCGCCACAGGCTACTGGGAAGGTGAACTGATTCATTATAGTCGGGACAATTCCCCGATCGCAGTATCTAGCCGTTGGGTTGCCCAAAAAGACGATCTGGGTAGACTAATTAAGGTCTTGGAAATTAACAATGATATCAGCGATCGCAAAGAAGCGGCGAAACTTTTGCAGCAGAGTGAATCAACCTTACGGAGTTTCTTTAATAGTGCGGTTGTACCGATGGGCATAGTTGAGCTACATGACGGAGATATTCTCCACATTGCCGATAATTGGGCGGCGGCTCAGTTTTTCCACAATACCACCGCCGGGATGCAAAATCAGTTTTCTAGTAGCTTAGGCACATCACCAGCTACGATCAATCGTTGGATTTCCTACTACCGAGAGGCTCAACGCACTCAAGCCCCAGTTCGGTTTGAATATCTTCACCCTACCAATGATGGTGAGTGCTGGTTATCAGGAACTGTTTGCCCAATTACAATCAGCCCTAGTGAATATCCCAGATTTTCCTATATTGTCGAAAATATCACTGAACGCAAACTTGCTGAAGAAATTCTCCAACAATATCAGCGGATAATTTCCAACACAACCGATGGAATTGCGATGATGAATCGCGAATATATTTATCAGATCGCGAATCCAGCTTATTTGACTTGGTGCAACAAATCTGAAAGCGAAGTTATCGGCAATTCACTCAGAAATATACTAGGAGAAGAATTGTTTGATAACTTCATTCAACCTCGCTTAGACCGATGTTTGGCGGGAGAAAAAATTCAGTATGAAAGATGGTTTGACTATCCTAATTTAGTCCCGCAATTTTTGAACGTTACCTATACGCCTTTATATGATGCGGGTGAAAATATTTCCGGCGTTATCGTCAGTCTGCGCGATCTAACTCAGCTCAAACAAGCCGAACAAATGTTAGAGCTTCAGGCTGTTATTACCCGTAATATGGCCGAAGGCATTTGCTTAGTGAGAGCCGATAATGGAGTGATTGTCTATGCCAATCCTAAATTTGAGCAGATGTTTGGTTACGATCTGGGTGAACTCAACGGTCAGCACGTTTCGATTGTGAACTATAATAGCGAATCGGTAAGTGCTCAAGAGGTAAATCAAGCCATTCGGACTGCCGTTTTACAAAACCATGAATTCAGCTATGAAGTCCAAAATGTCAAGAAAGATGGTACGCCATTTTGGTGCAGTGCGACTTGTTCTGTATTCAAGCATTCCGAGTACGGGGATGTGCTGGTAGCAGTTCATCAAGATATCACCTTAGCGAAGCACCTCGAAGAAATTAGACAAGACGCGGAAGCAGCTTCACTACAGAAATCTAGAAAGGAAAATTTGCTCTGGAGTATTACTCAAGGGATTCGCCAATCTTTAGATATCAATGTCATTCTGAATACTACTGTTACTGAAGTTAGGCAGACATTACAAACCGATCGCACTGCTATTTACCGCTTTAATCCTGATTGGAGTGGTGATTTTGTCGTCGAGTCAGTTGGTGAGAATTGGGTAAAAATGATCGGACGCGATATTAAAAAAGTTTGTGAAGATGTCTATCTGGAAGAAACCCAAGGCGGTCGTTTCCGCAATCATGAAACCTTTGTAATTACAGATATTGGTGGGGCTGGACTTCATGACTGTCATATCCAACTTTTGCAACAGTTTCAAGCCCAAGCATATATAGCAGTCCCGATATTTTCGGGAGAATTACTCTGGGGATTATTAATCATCTATCAAAATACTGCACCTCGTAATTGGCAATCCTGGGAAATAGAATTACTCGAACAGATTACTAGCCAATTGTCGATCGCTATCCAACAATCCGAACTCTACGGACAACTTCAGATCGAACTACAAGAACGCCAGCAAGCTGAAGCCACGATCCGAGAAGCCGAACGACGCTGGCGATCGCTCTTGGATAACGTGCAGTTAATCGTTGTCGGACTCGATCGATGGGGAAATGTCAACTATGTTAATCCTTTCTTCTTAAAACTCACAGGATATACTCAAGCAGAAGTTTTAGGAAAAAATTGGTTTGAAAACTTCTTACCCCACGATCAGCAACAAGCGCTTCAAGTTGTTTTTTCGGAAGTTTTAACCCATAATTATCATCCCTATTATCAAAATTTAATCTTGACCAAATCTGGTGAAGAACGAGTCATTGCTTGGAACAATACCATGCTGCAAGATGTAGATGAAAACATCATTGGCACGATCAGTATTGGGGAAGATATCACCGAACGACAAAAGCTCGAACACATTAAAAATGAGTTTATTGGCATTGTTAGCCACGAACTTCGCACTCCTTTGACAGGAATTCAAATGTCATTGGGACTAATAAAAACAGGGGTTTACGATCGCAAACCAGAAAAAGCTCGACGCATGATTGAAATTGCCCTCCTCGATACTCATCGTTTGGTGAACCTGGTTAATGATATTTTAGATTTGGAGCGCATAGACTCCGGGCGGGCAGTTTTGGAGAAAACTGTTTGCAAAGCAGCAGATTTGATACAGCAAGCAGTCGATGGTATTCAGGCGATCGCTACTCAACAGCAAATATCATTAATTATTACCCCCACCGATGTAAAAGTCTGGGCGGCTCCAGATACTATTATCCAAACCTTGACAAATTTGCTCGGTAATGCTCTTAAATTTTCACCCCCCCACTCCACAATCCACCTCAGCGCCGAAAACCAGGCAGACTTTGCGCTCTTTCAAGTCCGCGATCGCGGACGTGGCATTCCCGCCGATAAACTAGAACTCATTTTTGGGCGATTTCAGCAAGTCGATGCCTCCGATTCCCGTGAAAAAGGAGGTACTGGGTTGGGCTTATCAATTTGTCAGAGTATTATTGAGCGACATGGCGGGAAAATATGGGTTGAAAGTATCTTAGGTGAAGGCAGCACCTTTTTCTTTACCCTACCCTTAGCTAACTTTGAATTGTAGGATTGATTCAACATCCCAAATCTCAAATCCCAAAGCGAATGATAGACAGACAAATTCTAGTTGTTGATGATGACGATTGTCTCCGGGAATTAATACAGGCGTGCTTGGAAGATTTAGCGGGATGGGAAACCCTAGTGGCAGCATCGGGAGAAGAATGTTTACAAATCCTACAAACAGAACGACCTAATGCTATTTTGTTGGATGTCTCTATGCCAGGAATGGATGGGATTGCTGTGTGCGATCGCCTCCAATCCAATCCCATCACTCGATCGATTCCAGTGATTCTGCTGACGGCAAAAGTTTTACCAAGCGATCGCACTAGATTTGCCCAGATGGGCATTGCTGGGGTAGTTTCCAAACCGATCGAGCCCATCACCCTCAAAGAAGAAATAACAGAGATGTTGGGATGGGATGAATAACTTTCAGTATTTTTGTGAAATTTTGTAACGATAACGGAATCTTTACCAATTCCTTACCCTTGCTATTTAGTCTTCTGTTACCCAGCTCAAACAACGGTTGCTATATGTACTTGACGCTCTACTGGCAACCCAAAATTTGATTTTTGATTAACCCAAAGTAAATCAACGCTTGGCAAGTATAGCAGTTGCCAAGGCAGTTAAGACATTCTAAATTTAAAACCCTGATTCTAAACCCTTCTTCCGTCTTCCCTAGCCCTGAGCATCGTAGCCCCTAGCCCCTCTTAAACCGCCTTGGCGGTTGCTATAACTAATTGCGATCGCAGTGTCCTGCGCGAAAACAAGATGATCGGGAAACAAATTCTCATTGTTGATGACGAAGAATACCTCCGCGAACTGATACAACTGTGTCTGGAAGACTTCGCAGGATGGAACACCCTAGTGGCAGCATCGGGACAAGAATGTTTGCAAATCCTACAAACAGAACAACCTAATGCTATTTTGCTGGATATCTCTATGCCGGGAATGGATGGGTTTGCCGTATACGATCGCCTCCGATCCGATCCCATCACTCGCTCGATTCCAGTGATTCTACTGACAGCGAAAATTTTACCAAGCGATCGCGCCAAATTTACCGAAATGGGCGTTAATGGGATAATTCCCAAACCATTTGAACCCACCACCCTGATGGAAAAAGTGGCAGAGATTTTGAGATGGAATGATTGACTGATACTTTTAATTCAGAACTCCTGTATTGATTACCTACCTAATAATTTCCATTTTGGTAACTAGCATTTCTTGGCGGGTTTTGCCACAGGGTTCAATACTTTGACAATCATTGACATTAGTCCTAGCATAAGTCAAGCGAACTTTCTTATTTAAAAATTGAGCTTTCTTAGCACAAATCTCAAAACTTGCACCCACTCTTCGCTCAGTATTGTTGTCATCAATCAACGTCGCATAACACATAATATCCCCATCAACCAAGCTTTTTACTGTGCCAACTTGTGGTAAAGTAGGGTCAGTCCTAGATCCGCTATTAAGATTAGCAAAATATCTCTGTAAATAGGCCGTGCGTTCCGAGGTAACTCGCTCTAGACATCCCGTATATAGTAATGGTTCCAAAGTTCCACCCAATGCTTCGGCAGCTTCAAAGTTGCAAGTTGCATCACGAAATGTAATCCACGCTCTCTGTGCTTGAATCAAGCGATTTTTGTATTCACCGCTAAGCTTGGAGATGTTTTGTTGATAGACTTGATTCAGCTTTTTATCTGCTACTGCATAGCTATCTGATGCACATTTTCTCATTTCTAAGGTATTACCATTAGGGTTGCATTTCACAGCTTGAGCTATTAAATATTCTGATTGAGCTGGGCTGGAAGACGATCCTATAGAGGATAATGTCAGTACGGTTAATAAGATAGAATTTGTGATTTTTTTGAACATGATTTTTTTAAAGTTTGTAGAGTGGTCAATCTAGGACAGGACTTATACCAAATCCGGGTTAGTCATCCCCTTTATTAGTAATAATCCGTCATTGTTCGCTGTGCTCCGCAATCGCCTAGTCTCTGCGATTGCTTCGCTGCGCTCGCAATGACAATTTTAGTAGGTTAAGATGTTCTGAGTTCCACCAAACTCACTAATTCTCTTCCCTTCTTCCTCTTCTTTCCCTTCTTCCCCTTCTTTCCCTAGCCCCTAGCCCCTAGCCCCTAGCCCCTCCCTATAAGGCATCGGTACTTCCTCGACTACAGGATGCTTTTCCAAAGTCAGCTTAGACTGTGGAGCACCAGATAAGCGCTTCAACAGTTTCGGTTTCGGATCGTGTAACAAGTATATAATCCGATCGCCACTCAGCCAATCCTCACCAACAGGTACTACCTGTAAATACCCCTCCCTTTCTATCAGTAAAGGTAGTAACTCTCCAGAACCAATTAAAGCTTCCAAATGAGCCACTTGAAATTCTAAACTCGACTCTTTAAACTGAGTTTCCCCTAACTTCACCTCCCCATCATTTAGATACTGATTCCAAGTCTTAAGTGGCAAATCTGGAATAAAGGCTTGAGGAATCTTAGTCTTATTACTCGGCCCAGTAGCAGCGCGAGGGAAAATAGCTAAAACCCTGGGGGGTTTAAACTCTTCTGCCGCTCTTTGTGCTAATACTAAATTTACCTCACCATTGCTAGTCATTGCTAAAAAAGTTCCCATTGAAGCGAGTCCCGCCTCTTCTAAAATGCTATGATCCAAGGCGCTACTTAAGAAAACTTGTAAACCTTCCTGTTCTGCTTGCAGACAAGCTGCTTCGTCAGTATCAATCATCACAGCTAGCTCTCCCCGTTCTTTAAATAAACGGGCAATTAATCTGCTCAAAGGATTCGATCCTACGATGACAGCACCAGTCACCGACTTAGAAGTAATATCTAAAATTTGAGCCACCCACCCTGCCGTCAATCCTTGCAGGAAGACTGTCATAATAATTGTTAGGAAGACTAGAGCTTTAATCGAGTCGCCGCCATTAATACCTCGCTGAGTCAATAAAATAGCAAATAGAGAAGAAACAGAAGCGGAAATGATCCCTCTAGGAGCAACCCAGCAAGCAAATAGTTTTTGTCGCCAATTCAGGCCGCTATTCCAAGTACAAAGCCAGATATTAATTGGTCGCACTATCCACATTAAGGCTAAAACTGTGAAAAAACTGCCCCAACCGAGTGCAAAAATACTGGC
Source organism: Kamptonema sp. PCC 6506 (assembly GCF_000180455.1). Lineage (NCBI taxonomy): Bacteria > Bacillati > Cyanobacteriota > Cyanophyceae > Oscillatoriales > Microcoleaceae > Kamptonema > Kamptonema sp. PCC 6506. The sequence goes on along the minus strand of NZ_CACA01000124.1, from coordinate 3,444 downwards.
TATGGATAAATCTGCTGCTAAAAGTATGAATAAGACGGAAACAGCAAGGATTGTTAGTTGACCTTTAAACCTCCGTAATAGTCTTTCTTCTGGTAATGAGGCCGATCGCAATACGATTCCTGCTAAGACAGTTGCCATCAATCCTGACTCGCTGCTGATCGATTCTGCTAAAGCAAACATTCCCCATAAAGCAGCTAAGACTACGAGATTTTTGAGGTCTTCTGAGAGAAAGCGCGATCGCAACAAAATCAATCCCAGCAGCCAACCTCCTACAATCCCAATCCCTCCACCTGTAACCAATCGCAGGACTAATTCTTGGAATAACCCGAATAAATCGGGATTGCGATTCAAAACAATATTGAGTACCAATACTGCTAGAATTGCACCAACGGGATCGATTAACACGCCTTCTGCTTCCAGCATGGTTGCGACTTGGCGATCGACAGATATATGTTTGAGTAATGGCCCGATCACCGTTGGCCCCGTTACGACTACCAGGGAAGCATAAAGAAAAGCGATCGGCCAGGGAAATTCCCCTAACCAGTGAGCGGCCATACCGCCACCCACGAGGGTAATTAGGGTGCCCAGAGTAACTAAATTGCGGATGCTACCCGAAACGCGCCCCAAGTCTCTAAATTCTAAGTTCAGACCACCTTCAAACAGAATTAGCGCCACTGACAGGGAGACGATCACCTCTAAACCACTCCCTAGTAAATTGGGGTGTAACACTCCCAAACCGCTTGGCCCTGCGATCATCCCGAACAGCAGCAAAAAAACAATAGCAGGAACTTTTAGGTAGTCAGCTAAAACTTGAGCGCCGATCCCGCAGATGACTGCGATCGCCATCAGCAGGGTGAGATTAAACGAGACTTCCATAAAGAAGGGGCTAGGGACTAGGGGCTAGGGGCTAGGGAAGAAGGGACTAGGGGCTAGGGGCTACGATGCTCAGGGCTAGGGAAGAAGGGAATAGTGGGCTAGTTTGGTGGAACTCAGAACTTCTTAACTACCAAGAAGGTTGCTATATGAGTTTTGAATTGGGAGTTAATATCTAACTCAATAACTCATAACTTAAAACTCCTCAAGGATTACTGCCAGTGGCCGCCCGCCATCTGCGGTCAAAGTCTGCGAGCACCGTTGGAGAAAGTTGCGATTGTAGCCAGTCTAAGGACTGATCTTGGTTGGCTAAGCCGCGATAATATTTGCAAACGTCGATCAGTCGGATGCTAGCTGTGGTTTCGGGTACGGGTACTTGACCCCGCCACCTTTGGGCAAATTCAGTCAAAATTTTGGCGGAAAGTTGCGATTGCAGCCAGTCTAAGGACTGATCTTGGTTAGGTAAGCCGCGATAATACTTGCAAACGTCCAAAAGCCGCACGAATGTAACTTGGGGTACGGATTGATTGCGCCACCTTTGAGTAAATTCGGCCAGGAGTGAGGGGGCAATTTGGCTTTGTAACCAGATCAGGGCAATATCTTGGTTGGTGTTGGCTTTATAACTCAGGCATACGTCAATCAGGCGGATTCCTCCCAGGGGTAATGGGGTGGGAGTGGGGGTGGGTAATGGTGTGGGTTTCGGGGCTGGTACGGGTGACGGGGCTGGGGATGGTGAGGGAGTGGGGAAGGTACCGCTGGGAAATTTACTCAGGAGGGCTGTGAGTGTTTTCAGGCCAACGATGCCGTCGGCTTCTAGTCCCTGAGATTTTTGAAAGGCGATCGCAGCGGATTTAGTGCTGGTACTGTAGTTACCATCTATAGTCCCCTGATAAAATCCTTTATTTTTTAAGTGCTTCTGGATTTCTTGGACTTTGGGGGCGGGGCTACCTTCTCGCAAGCTTTCAAAGATGTTAACGTCTACCCCTCCTGTTACTCCACTGACACTGCCTTTGTCTGTATATTGCCAGAATGTCCAGGTATTCCAACCGCCGGGAACCCAAGGTTCTTGGGCCGTAGTGTAATGGGCTATCCATAGGGGGTAATCGCCAAAACGTTTGGTTCCTAAGTTGTCCCAGAAACCAGGGTAGGTGTAGATGATCGGTCGTATTTTGGTGGCTTTTTCGACTGCTTCGAGCCAAATTGCCATGCGATCGCAGATCTCCGTTGCACCCAAACCCCCTGTACTCTCTACGTCTAAAACTGCGGGCATATCCCCAGGTTCTAGCTTGACTGTTTTTAGGAACAAATCAATTTGCCCTTGAACGCTACTGGCCGGTCGAAAGAAATGGTAAGCGCCGCGCTGAATACCCGCTGCTTTCATCGCCGCCCAATTCCGGGCGAAGGTTTCGGCTACGAAGGTTGTACCTTCTGTTGACTTGACAAAGGCGAAGGTGATGCCGCTGTTGGCCACTGCTTGCCAGTTTACGTTTGGTTGGTAGTCGGAAACATCTATACCGCGAATGCTCATAAAGTTTGCACAAAGGTTTTAAAAGTTTGTTTGTCTGAAGGTGACACAAGATTAAGGGTACATTGAAGGGGACGGAAAGTTTTGAGTTTTGAGATTGCTTCGTTCCTCTCAACGCTAAACCCTGCAAGTACGCTACCTAAACGGTTTTGAGTTTTGCTAAATTTTAGGTTAAACCTGCTCCCTGAACTGTGGCATTCCCCACTAAACCACTAAATTCTGTACTATAAAGTGTTAGGACTCACAGGATAGGATTAACAACCAATATTGTTATTTTACAGGAGTTTGTAAAAGTGAACATCACTCGTATTGAACCGGGGCCTGGTCAAGAGTCTGTCTGGGATTATCCGCGTCCACCTCGGATTGATGACTCAAGCAAGCACGTCCAGGTAATTTTTAATGGTATGGTTATTGCTGATACTCATTCCAGCAGGCGGATACTAGAAACGAGTCATCCTCCTATTTACTATATCCCTCCTAGTGACATTCAGATGACTTATTTGCTCAGAACTTCGAGGACATCTTGGTGCGAGTGGAAGGGACAAGCGGGATATTACAGTATTAGTGTCGGGGATAAGCAGGTTCCTGATGCGGCTTGGTTTTATCCTAATCCGATTCCAGCTTTTGAGTCTATTAAGGATTATGTAGCTTTTTACCCCAGTTTGATGGATGCCTGTTATGTGGATGGGGAATTGGTAAAAGGGCAATTGGGCGATTTTTATGGGGGTTGGATTACTCAGGATATTGTTGGGCCGTTTAAAGGTGGGCCTGGTACTTGGGGTTGGTAGGTAATAAAAATATCGCAACTTGCGCTTGAATTAGGGATAGATTCGGATAATTGGTAATTGCTAATTGCTAATTGCTAATTGCTAATTGCTAATTGCTAATTGCTAGTTGGTAATTTAGGACTTACGATGGGGCTTCAGAAACCGGGTTTTTGAGAGCATCTGTGAGTAACAACGAAGTATTTTCGTAAAAAAACCCGGTTTATGAGGTTGGGTGCGTAAGTTCTGCAATTGCTAATTTGGGAGAATGGCAGATTTTCT
>NZ_CACA01000125.1:0-22109 GCF_000180455.1 Kamptonema sp. PCC 6506 | reverse complement strand
ACCCATCTCCCCCACCCTCCCCATCTCCCCCTCTCCTCTGCTCCCCTGCTCCCCCGCTCCCCCTCTTCCCCTAGCCCCTTCTTCTATCTTTTTTTTCTAAATAACCAATCAAGTAAGGTGACGGCTCTACCAGTAGAACGATTCGACGACTGTAACTTTTTTTGTGGTTGAGTTTTTGCTGATTCTGGGACGAGGAAATTAGGCAAGTTTTCTGCGAGTTTTTCACTTGCTATCTCATCTACATTTATTGGTTTTTCCTCCTCAGTATTCCACCAAGTCAGAACTAAGCCACAAGCCGTCCCTCCAAGAATACCTAAGCAGATACTCAAAGGCATTGTATACCCAGTGAATCGAAAGCCAAGTGTTAGAAACAACCACATTGAAATACCTCCGGCTAAACCTACTGGGGGGATAGAAATTTTTAGCATAGTTTGTGAGGAGTTTTATCGTTCGTATATTATACTAAGTTGCATTAACTAACCTAAGTTACTATTTACTTTCTGACCTCAACCATAAATATTAATTTCGAGCTTCTTAGGCTAACCAAGGCTTGGCATCTCCTATTCCCTGTTTGATCGATATTCCCGATAGTAATTAGTTTCAATGGGCAATCGGCAATAAGCTCCGATCTAGTACCTCATCTAGCTAAGAAATACTATAATAACCTTGGCAGTTACTATATAAAGCGATCGCCCTCTATAAAGCTAAGCAATCCCAACATTTTCAAGGAGATGGCTTTGCTAGACTGGGAATGGGACAATTGCGTAAGTCCTGAACTTAATAAAGCGATCGCCCTCTATAATCAGAACAGTCGATCGCATCTTCAGATAAAGCAATTTTCGGCTGAACGGGACACTTGAGGTGATAGTCACCCGTAAAAAATGCACAATTAGCACAAGGAATTTGGTGCATCCGCTTAGCCCGCTTAACCGAGTCTGCGATCGCACTTCCAATGTTCCAGAATAGCAGCAACATCAACGCCCAAGCACAGACAAAGCACAACGGTACCAAAAAAGGCTCTATAGCTCGAATTAGAAAGTAAAGCATTTGAAACATAGCTTATACTTACAAACAGAGTAACTATAAAATAAATTAATCCAAAGCGCGACTAAGAGCAAGAAAAATTAAAAAATCTCAAAGCCTACCGGAAAACCGGAGGATTGTGGCATCATAGAGAACTGAACTAAAATAAAACTAGAGGAAATAACTTATGGCCCTGAGATTAGGCGATACAGTCCCCAACTTCACTCAAGCCTCCTCCGAAGGAGAAATAAATTTCTACGACTGGGCTGGCGATAGCTGGGTAGTACTCTTCTCACACCCCGCCGACTATACACCAGTATGCACCACCGAACTAGGCGAAGTTGCCCGCCTAAAATCAGAATTTGAAAAGCGTGGTGTCAAAACCATAGCCCTCAGCGTCGATAATGAAGAGTCCCACAAAGGCTGGATTAATGACATTGAGGAAACCCAAAAAGTTAGCCTAAATTATCCTATTTTAGCTGACGCAGATCGGAAAGTGTCAGACCTTTATGACATGATCCATCCCAACTCCTTGAACAACTTAACAATCCGTACAGTTTTCGTCATCGATCCCCAAAAGAAACTGCGTCTGAACATTACCTATCCTGCGAGTACCGGTCGTAACTTTGATGAAATTTTGCGGGTAATTGATTCTCTACAACTCACAGACAAATATAGCGTCGCTACCCCTGTTAACTGGAAAGATGGTCAAGATTGTGTAATTGTACCCTCGATCAAAGATCCTGAAGAGTTGAAACAGAAATTTCCCAAAGGTTACGAAGTAATTAAGCCTTACTTGCGGATGACTCCTCAACCTAATAAATAGTATTGAATTTTTGTCGTCCGATGGTAATGGAGGCGCGATTAATTGCGCCTCTGCCAGCATATTTTAATGGAGAAAAAATTATGCTCTCATCTCCGATAGTATTACGTATGCCGCCCAAAATGCAAATGACAGAAGATGAGTTTTTTGAATTCTGTCAAATCAATCGCGACTTACAAATCGAACGAAATCAATCAGGAGAAGTGCTAATTATGCCCCCCACTGGAGGAACAACAGGCAATCGCAGCGGTAGCATATTTGCACAGTTATATAATTGGACAGAGCAAGACGGAACGGGTATTTGTTTTGACTCAAGCACTGGATTTAAGCTGTCAGTTGGTGACAAATCCCCAGACGCTTCGTGGATGAAACTGGAACGATGGAATGCTTTATCAGAAGAACAGCAAGATAAATTTGTACCAATTTGTCCTGATTTTGTAGTAGAACTCAGGTCTGCTTCCGATAACTTGAAACCCTTGCAAGAAAAAATGGCAGAATACATGAGGGAAGCGGGAGTAAAGTTAGGCTGGTTAATCGATCGCAAAAATCGCAGAGTTTATATTTATCGTCCTGGTTTGTCAGAGGAATGTTTGGAAAATCCAGCTACAATTAGCGGCGATCCTATTTTGCCGGGATTTATTCTTAATATGAGTAAGATTTGGTAAATAGATCGTTATCAAAGAAAGAATTTTTGAAGGGAGGAAAACACCATGCTCTCATCTCCAATAGTATTACGTATGCCGCCTAAAATGCAAATGACAGAAGATGATTTTTTTGAGTTCTGTCAAATTAATCGCGACTTACAAATTGAACGAAATCAATCGGGAGAAGTGTTAATTATGCCCCCCACTGGTTCAGAGACAGGAAACCGAGAAGGCAACATCTTCGGGCCTTTGTGGGTATGGTCAGAGCAAGATGGCACAGGTTTAGTTTTTACTTCTAGTGCAGGATTTACCTTATCAACAGGTGCAGAAAGAGCGCCAGACTCCGCTTGGATTAAACTAGAAAGATGGAATGCTTTATCCTCAGAAAACAAGAAAAAATTTGCTCCCATTTGTCCTGATTTTGTAGTAGAACTCAGGTCTGAGTCTGATAACTTAAAACCTCTGCAAGAAAAAATGGCGGAATACATGAGGGAAGCGGGAGTCAGGCTAGGCTGGCTAATTGACCGCAAAAATCGCAGAGTTTATATTTACCGTCCAGGTTTACCAGAGGAATGTTTGGAAAATCCTGCTACAATTAGCGGCGATCCTGTTTTGCCGGGATTTGTTCTCAATATGAGTAAAATTTGGTAATTTTATTTATAGTCAAATTCCCAGATGCAAAATGAAAAAATCGCCGCTACAAGTTTTATCAGCGTAGGTTGCCAGAGTTATCAAATTGTTGACTACCATATCTCGATCAAATTCTAACTGTTCGTAATACGGCTCACTTTCTACTCCTTCATCATCTATGTCAGACATCCAAGAACCAGTTAGCTGAAGTTTTGCAGGAGCTTTTGAAAATAATTGTGCCCATGACCAAACTACATGATGAAAAACCTCTGCTCCCTGTTTATTGATGATTGTCGGCCCGTAAAGATTTAAGCCGTAACCTTGCCACTCTTTAAGATTATCTTTAGGATTAGCAGGGTTGAGGGTAGGTACCCACTTTAATGTATCATTAAGGTAACTAATCAAATCATAGTCAATTATCAGACGGGAAGAGTTCAGATCGCAAGAGCGACGAAAGTATTTGGCGTAATCTGTATAATTAACTTTCCCTTCAGGCAAAAGTAAAAAATCATGGTCGAGACTCATACGTTTACTCCTAAAAATTGCTAATACGATCCAAATGAAATTATGTTATTATCAGAATCTAGGTCAATGTACCGCCCATTCTTAGAGTACCTTTTCACCCCTGGCCTTGCTCCTGAAACATTGGTTTTCCGTGACCCTTTTTTAGCTGCAATCTTAAATTCCTCTGCTTTTCGCAGATATTGGGTAACATCTTCTGCCCCTACTTCGTCACCATGCTTGAGAAAGTGTTCCTGTAACGACTGTTGAGGTGAATCATAGCTCCCTTTTGCCCACGAGCCAGTGAAATCTTCTATTTCTTAAGTATAAACCTTTGTGTATATAATGAGTAATAAGAATTTATTGTAAAATTTAGTAGTAAATAAAAACACAAATAGCATGGATATCAAAAACGGTTTTGTAGGCACTCTTGGCAACACCCCCCTAATCCGATTAAACAGCTTCAGCGATGAAACTGGGTGCGAAATTCTCGGTAAAGCAGAATTTCTTAATCCCGGCGGTTCTGTGAAAGATCGAGCAGCCCATTATATTATCAAAGATGCCGAAGAAAAAGGCTTATTAAAACCAGGTGGGACAGTAGTAGAAGGAACCGCAGGCAATACTGGCATCGGTTTAGCTCATATATGCAACGCTAAAGGTTACAAATGCCTAATCGTAATTCCTGATACCCAATCTCAAGAAAAAATAGACGCATTGAGAACATTAGGGGCTGAAGTCCGAACCGTGCCTGCTGTTCCCTACAAAGATCCTAATAACTATGTTAAATTCTCTGGAAGATTGGCCTCAGAAATAGATAATGCAATCTGGGCAAATCAATTTGATAATTTAGCTAATCGTCAAGCACATTATGAAACAACTGGCCCCGAAATCTGGGGACAAACAGGAGGAAAAATTGATGCTTGGGTGACAGCAACGGGAACGGGAGGAACTTTTGCCGGGGTGGGAATGTTCCTAAAAGAAAAGAATCCAGCCATTAGAATCATTTTGGCAGAGCCAATGGGTAGCGGTCTTTACAGTTACGTTAAAACTGGGGAAATTAAGATAGAAGGTAGCTCAATTACTGAAGGTATTGGCACTAGCAGAATTACTGCTAATATGGAAAATGCTCCTATAGATGATGCCATCCAAATTGACGACGCGGAAGCAGTGCGGGTGATTTACCAACTGTTGAGAAAAGACGGATTATTTATGGGTGGTTCCGTAGGAATTAATGTCGGTGCGGCGGTTGCATTAGCGAAGCAGATGGGGCCGGGACATACAATTGTGACTGTACTTTGCGATGGCGGTTCTCGCTATCAATCGCGGCTATTTAATCGAGAATGGTTAGCTGGAAAAGGTTTGTCGCCGGATTAAAAAAGTGTTGTCGCGAACATATCCGTAACGCCGTCCTCTGGGCGGTATTGTTACCCCCAGAGGGCGGCATTACGTAAGTTGTGAAAAAATAAAATTATCCTCATCCTAGCCACTGCCATAAGTAAAGCTAATCAATACCAGATTTTAAGCGCGATCGCTTCCACATAACTCCTGTTAAAATCAGCTTGAGGAAAAAAGTTTGTTACAGGCATCAGGGAGTGCATCTAAGTGACAATCAAGACACCAGCCTGCCGCAGAGCAATCAACTTAGCCGCAGCAGGCTTTACAATCATTGAAATATTAATTATAATTTTTATACTGGGTATATTCAGTGCGATCGCGGCTCCTAGTTGGTTAGCATTCATCAATAACCAAAACCTTCGCACCTCCCAAGATAGAATTTTCTGGGCAATACGCATCGCCCAAAGCAACGCCAAACGCGATAAAATTTCCTGGCAAGCCAGCTTTAGAGAACAGGGTGGAATAGTACAATGGGCAGTCCATCCAGCTCACATTTTCCCCGATCGAATGGAAGAAGCAATCTCCGATCGACTTGCACAATTAAAATGGCATAGTTTCGCGCAAAAAATTAGAATAGATGTTGATAATACAACTTTAGATAAAGTCAATCCCACCAATAATCAACGACCATCAGGTAACGTCTACAGAGCGTTATTTAACCACAAAGGCTGTCCCGTTCCCGATCCTGAAGACGATTGTACCGCCATAGCCCAAGGACAATTGGGGAGAGTAACGGTAAAGCACGAACAATTGGGTAAAAAAAATAACCGCTGTGTGATTGTTTCAACGATTATAGGTGGAATGCGAACCGCAGAAGACGCAACCAAAGCTCTTAGCAAGGGAGGATGTAATTAATACTAACTCTAAAATTGGTATCAATCCAGCCTCCCCTGAAAAAACGGAACTTTGACTAGCCCGATTTCCTGCTTTTCTTATAACTTGCCTAGAGGGGTTAAAGAAAATGTAAGAGCGATTAAAATCGCTGAATTAATAACAGGTAAATCGGACTCGATCTCATTCCTCAAAAGCCCCCTGCATGACAGCAGCCGTCTTAGCTCGATCCAATTTCAACACCAAAACTCCCAAAGGTGGCAAACACAAATCCAGTGAAAAAGACTTATTGTGGAACCACCACTCATCCGTCCATTTTCCGCCCAAATTCCCCATATTGCTGCCCCCATACTCGCGAGCATCAGTATTAAACAACTCCGTATAGAAACCCGCTACAGGCACGCCTACCCGATAATGACTGTGAGGTTGCGGTGTAAAATTGCAAACCGTGACTAAAAACTCTTCCGCATCCTTAGAGCGGCGAATAAAGGCGACTACGCTGTGGCGATTATCGCTACAATCAATCCATTCAAACCCTTCTTGATTGAAATCCTGCTCATAAAGGGCTGGCTCAGTGCGGTAAAGATGATTCAAATCTGTAAAAAACTGTTTGATTCCTTGGTGAGCCGGGAATTGCATCAAATTCCATTCTAAATCCCCCCAGACATTCCACTCCCGCCACTGGGCAAACTCCATGCCCATAAACATCGTTTTCTTCCCAGGGTGAGCGAACATATAAGCAAATAACGCCCGCACATTAGCAAACTTCTGCCAGTCATCTCCTGGCATCTTGCCGAGAATATTACTCTTTCCGTGAACCACTTCGTCGTGCGATAAAGCCAACATAAAATTCTCGCTGTGGTTGTACCACATACTGAAAGTAATGTTGTTTTGGTGGAACTGGCGGAACCAGGGGTCCATGTGGAAATAGTCGAGCATATCGTGCATCCAGCCCATATTCCACTTGAGGTTAAAGCCCAAACCTCCCACATAGGTAGGCCAAGATACCATCGGCCAAGAAGTAGATTCCTCTGCGATCGATAATACCCCTGGAAAATAGCTAAAAATTACATGATTAGTTTGCCGCAAAAACTCCGCTGCTTCAATATTTTCTCGGCCCCCGTACTGGTTTGTCACCCATTCCCCAGGTTCGCGGCAATAATCTAAATACAGCATTGAAGCTACTGCATCCACGCGAATGCCGTCGATGTGGTATTTGTCAAACCAGAACAGGGCATTTGCTACTAAGAAATTCCGGACTTCGTTGCGGTTGTAGTTAAAAACCAGTGTTCCCCATTCTTTGTGCTCGCCTTTGCGGGGATCGGCGTGCTCGTATAAGTGCGTGCCATCAAAGAAAGGTAAACCGTGACCGTCTTTGGGGAAATGACCGGGAACCCAGTCTACAATTACGCCAATGCCGTGTTCGTGGCATTGGTCAACAAAATACATGAAGTCTTGAGGGTTGCCGTAGCGAGAAGTCGGGGCAAAATAACCCGTCACTTGATATCCCCAAGAGCCATCAAAGGGGTGTTCGGCGATCGGCAATAATTCTATATGGGTATAGCCCAAATCCTTAACATAGGGGATTAATTTGTGGGCTAATTCCCGATAAGTTAGAAAGCGTGCTCCGGGATTTAGTTCCGAAACTTGTACCACTGGTTCTGGTTTGCCATTGGGTAACAAGGCTGGTTCGGCAGAGTTCGCGTGTAGCCAAGAACCTAGATGGCATTCGTAAACGGAAACTGGCTGAGTCAGTGCATCTGTGTGTCGGCGGTGTTCCATCCAACCGCTATCGTTCCAGGTGTAAGCGTCTAAGTCAGTGACAATTGAGGCTGTTTTTGGTCGTACTTCTTGCTGGAAGCCATAGGGGTCTGACTTTTCGTAGGGATGCCCCTCCATATTTTTGACTTCGTACTTGTAGTGCTCACCTGCGTCTAAACCGGGAATAAATATTTCCCAGATGCCTGTTTGCCCTTTCCGCATTTGGTGTTTGCGGCCGTCCCAACTGTTGAAGTCTCCCAATAATGAAACGTTGCGGGCATTGGGGGCCCAGACTGCGAAGTATACTCCTTTGACTCCATCTACCTCAGTTAGGTGAGCACCCAATTTTTCGTAGATGCGGTGGTGGTTGCCTTCGGCAAATAGGTGGAGGTCAAATTCTGTCAGTTTGGGAGAACGGAAGGCGTAGGGGTCGTAGATGAAGCGATCGCGATCGCCTTCTTTGACTCGGAACTGATAGTTCGCTAACTCTGCTGTTTCAATTGTACATTCAAAAAAGTGAGGGTGGTGTACTGCTTGCATCGGGTACTCTGCCCTTGCTTCCGGCAACACCACCGACACTGCATCCGCGTTTGGCAGGTATGCTCGCACCGCCCAGGCTTTTTTGCCATTCTGCTCAATTAGATGTGGGCCGAGCACTTCAAAGGGGTCTTGGTGCTGATTCCAAACAATCCGGTCAATCTGTTCAAAGGGGATGCTCGTGGGCATAAAGTTACCTACCTGAATCACTGATCGCTTAACTAAATTGACTTAAAAAACCTGGAGGGGCGAGTTCACGTTACATTTATAGTTCCCTAAAATGTAGACACTGCCTAAATTTTAGGTTTGTACGCTTTTACGGTACTGGGCGAACTACAACACTCTAAAAGAGGATGAGGGATCAACCCATTTCCGATTACTTTTGTTCCAATTTTGACACTCTCACCCCTAAAAGGGATGGGATTCTTAGGAGATTTCGCTCCTAATATCCCTATCACTAGGGTTCCCACTCACACGCCGTTCGCCTATTGGCAGCGTATTATCTAGTAGGCGTTCACCCGATCGAATCAGGTTGGTTCCGACGAGTCGCGCCGTACCATTTAACTGCAAAACTTTAATTGCTTTGGTTTTGACGTTTCTTGCAGCTTGCAGAGAAAGCATCATGAATATGACCGTAGTTATTGCAAATATAGCGGTTTTCAGTTGTATGAGAATTGCTAATTGCTAATTACTAATTGCTAATTAAGAGCAATCTATCTCAATTGAAAATGGCTATGAATTTGTCACAATTGCTACTGTCTGCATCAATATGACTGCAATTACTGCAAGTTATCGAGGCAGAAAGAAGTCTATTAATAATTATAAAGTGAATGCAGTTCGATCGAAACTTTTATCCAAAATTATGCTATTGCTTAACTCGCATTGACAATGGTTTGTAATCCAGGGGGCAGAGGTTCCCGGCAGAGTTGGTGAATTTCGACAATACGAGCGAACAGCCAGGGATAGCCTTGGCTGTATTGGGGAATCAGGGCTAAGGGAGATAGCAGGGCTGCCGCAGCAATATCGGCAACACTTAGACGATCTCCAACTAGATAGGGCCCTTTTTGCCAGCGCTCCCCTAGAAACTCGATAGCACTGGCAAGGCGGCCAGTAGCCAGTTCCACCGAGGCTTGATTGATGCGGTACTGTCTGCGTACTGCTTGGATGACGATTTGACTCAACACAGACGGGTCAATGGCTTTGCCTGGGCCTGCACGAAACTGATAGTAAACAAATCGAGTTGCCGTGCCGATGCTTTCATCAAGCCAGTCTTCCAGCATCCAGGCCTCAGCTTGTAGCTGGGGATCGGGGAGCAACAGAGGAGGGGAGGGACAGTATGACTCCAGAAATTTAAAAATTTGGGTGGAGTCTGCGATCGCGGCTGGTTGACCCTCTAACTGAGGAAGGAGCACTGGTACTGTCGTTAAACCTCCCGTCAGCGGTCGGATTTTCAACAAGTGCAACCCCGGAGTCAAATTCTCAACTTGGTAAGGTAGACCCTTGTAACCCAGAGCCAAGCGAGCTTTGCGACAGTAGTGAGATGTACTGAATTGCAGTAAGAGCATCAGACACAAACTAACATTTTCATTTCCACCACAACTGATGCCATTTAAACAAAATATGTGAGGAGCGATCCGTTGAGCAGATTACAGGCTATGCCTTGAAGGAAGGTATGGCGCGATCGCTCTGACTAAGGAGACTTCTTAGGCGAAGCAGGCGCAGCACTAGGAGAAGCTGGTGCAGGGCTAGCGGCGGGAGATTCTGCTGGGCTAGGAGAAGATGCTGGAGATGAAGGACTTGGGCTAGTTCCGCTTTCGCCAGCACATGACCCTAAAACCGCAGCCAATCCAAGGGCCAAAGTCAAACGAATAAAGTTTTTGCTCATAAATTGCTCCTTAAGGTCGAAAACCGCTTCTAAAAATGTAGGCAAATTTTGCATTCCTACAAGAGACTCTACGGTTTAAGTCTTAAGCGCCTATTCTTAGCCTTAGCCCTTCGTCAGTTTTGGGGTTGACTAAGAATACCCGGTTAGAGGCGATCGCAAGACTGAAACGCCCCGTGAGTATTAGATTTTAGTGTAGAGAGTCAGCACTCTAAGTTTTTTCCGGTTTACCCGGAATCAGCGGTTAAAGCAGCGACTTTGTTCTCTACCGCACTCTAAGGTATCATAGTTTTTGCCGAGATCCGGTGGGAGCGTAAAAACTTTTTGCAGGATTTTCGCCAGTAAAATCTACGTATAGTAATTTATTTAACCACAGGCAAAAAACCCTTCAATCCGAAGGGGATAGCGGAGTTAACAACTGAATCTATAGAACGTTTGTAAACTAAATTCAAGATCAAACTGTGAATTTATTTCTGAGCTATGGTTGGTAAGACGGCTGAATGCCTCCACACATAATTAAAACTAAAGCTGCCGCACATAACATATTGGTGAAGTCTATGACTGTTGCTATGAGCTCCCCAGATTCTGCCCAACACCGCCCCTCTCGCCTAGCTGCCATTTCCTCAGCGGAAAGTAAAGTTACTCCGATTGGGCGAGCTCGGCGGACAAATGTATCTTCTCAAGCGGCTACCACTTCCGTTCCCACTATCGGCCGGGGTGCAGTTCCTACAAAGGTGGCCTCTGTCAAAATTCTGCCTAACCATCAGTTAAAACCGGTTTGGCTGCGATCGCTATTGAGCCTACAGCGTACCTCATCAGCGATCGCATTTTTGCTGCTGAGTTGTACTCTTACGGTTTACGGTTGGACAGTTTACGGCCAACAGCGTTGGAGCGAAGAATACCAAAAGCTAGAAACATTGCGACGTAGCGAACAGCAATTAAGCGCTGCTAGCGTTGTCTTAAAACATCAAATCGCTACGGCGGCGGAAAATCCCGAAACGGGTTTGGCTCCGCAACAGCCAGAGGACATGATCTTTCTGGAACCTGCGCCAGAGCGTCCCACTCCCGCAGCTAACCTAGATCCCCAGTCTACTCAGAAATCTGCTGGTGAGACACCTTTGGGATATTAACAGTTAACAGTTAACAGTTAACAGTTAACAGTTAACAGTTAACAGTTAACAGTTAACTCTAAGAAATGCCCAATTTTTATGACTTACGACTCCCGCTTTAAACGCCGTCGATCGCTAACTTCTGCACGTCCAAAATCGAATCAGCGGCCTAGAAGTTCTGTTTCCCGCCTCCCCAACAGCCAGCCTCAGAACCGCCTTCGCAAAATAGATCCTAAATATCGTCAGCAACCGCCTAGAGAACGTTTACAAAAACGGGATAAGTACCGCCCTTACATTGTCTGGGGGATATTAATGGTGTCTGGGTTGGGATTGGCTGCAAATTTGTTTTACTTACAAGTTAGGGAAGCACCAATTTTGCAAAAACGGGCGCAACAGCAGCAAATCTCGCGATCGCGCCCCTTTGTACCGAGACGACCAATTATTGACCGCAAAGGGGAGATTTTAGCGCTAGACCGCCCAGTTTATACACTCTGGGCTCACCCGAAGCTATTCAAGCAGACGAAGGGAACGATCGCGGCTAATCTTGCGCCGCTGCTGGCGGGTATGGGCGGTGGACAGACGATTACTGAGGGCGTACTGCTACAAAAGTTTAATAGTGCTGAAAGCGGGATTAAAATTGCGGACGGATTAAGTGAGGAAATGGGCGATCGCGTCAGTAACTTGTTAATCGAGAAGCAACCAGTCGATGGCTTAGAACTGATTCAGCAACAACAGCGCTTTTACCCCCAGCAGGAACTCGCGGCTGGTGTTGTGGGCTATGTAGATAGCGATCGCAATGGTCAAGCCGGGGTAGAATACAGCCAGCAAAACTTGCTAGAGCGTACAATGCCGTCCATCCGTTATAAGCGGGCGGTTAATGGTAACTGGGTTCCAGATCAACTCGCCGCAGGATTTGTCCAGTTCGATGATTTGCAATTGCAAGTGACTATAGATACCCGTTTGCAACGGGTAGCGCGATCGGCCCTCAAGCAACAAATGGAGAAATTTAAGGGGAAGCGAGGGGCTGTAATTGTGATGGACGCGCGGGATGGGGAATTGCTATCGCTGGTATCCGAACCTTCCTATGACCCCAATCAATATTTTAAATTCAATCTGGAACGGTTTAAAAATTGGGCGCTAACTGATGTTTATGAACCGGGTTCGACTTTTAAACCGATTAATATTGCGATCGCCCTAGAAGCTGATGCAGTTAAACCCGAAACCGTTTTTAACGATGAAGGTCAGATTTTCGTGGGTGGCTGGCCGATTTCCAACTACGATTACAGACAAGCAGGCCCGCGTGGCGCTGTCACTGTCACTGAGATTTTGCAGCATTCCAGCAACGTCGGCATGGTACATATCATGCAGAAAGTCAAGGCTTCAGCTTATTACAATGCCCTCGAACGTTTAGGACTAGGACAAACCACAGATTCCGACTTACCTTTTGAAGTACCCAGTCAACTCAAAAGCCGAGAACAATTTATTAGTTCGCGAGTAGAAGCTGCAACTACCGCTTTTGGCCAGGGTTTTTCCCTAACTGCGCTGCAACTCGTACAACTGTGCGGCGCTTTGGCCAATGGCGGTAAAATCGTTACTCCTCACGTTGTGCGAGGACTTTTTAGCGGAGATGGACAGCCTTTTTGGGAACTTCGCAGGCCAGCGCCAAGGCAAGTATTTTCACCAGAGAAGACAAAAGAAGTGTTAGAAATGATGGAAATGGTTGTGAAAGATGGGACGGGAAAAGCCGCGCAAATTCCCGGTTATCGCATTGCTGGGAAAACGGGAACTGCTCAAAAAGCTAATCCTACTGGTGGTTATTCAGATTATGCTAGCATTGCTAGTTTTGTGGGAATTTTACCTGTTGAATCTCCCCGTTATGTGGTGTTAGCAGTGATTGATGAACCCCAGGGAGGAACGGGGGGTTTAGTGGCCGCACCTGTTGTCAAATCAGTGATGGAAGCTTTAATTGCTGTGGAGAAGATTCCGCCTGCGGAGGTTGAAAAGGAAGAAGTGAAAGTAGCAGAATAGGTGAGAAGAGGAAGTGGAAGAGATAAAATGAGGGGTCAGAAAACGCTCAAGAGTCCGATCAAACTGAATCAGATATCGATAATATTCCTAACGTCGAACAAGTAGGGGAAATTCCTCTTACAAAGGCTGGTCGCCTGGAATTAGGAAATCTCATTGATGTGAAGGATGTCACGGCTGCTGAGGCAATTTGCCTGCGGGGATGTGGTCAAAGTCAAGTTCAACAAATTGCTAGAGACTATCAGCAAATGTCAGTCGGTGCGATCGCAAATCTGGCAGCAGTAGAGGATACTAAAGCTAAGACAACTATGAAGATGAACAATCTCGAACTTGAGGCCATCGAATACCTAAGAACACCAAGCACAATTCGGGAAAAGTGCGATCGCCTCTTCAATTTGGCTTGCGAAGACAAACTGCGTTATTTTCGCATTGATTTAACCCAATTAGACAAAGCCGCTAATTATGTCATTGACGTAATCCGCGAACAATATCCCGATTTTAACATCCCATTTCACAGCCGTTGGCGACATTTTGAAGTCGGGGAAATACCGCGTATGGCGGAACTAGATAAAATCTTAGCACAACTCACCCCAATTAATAAAGCTAAAGTCAAATTTGACTTAGCAATTATCAGCGTTTTACTCGATGCAGGTGCAGGTACAAATTGGGAATATAGCGAACAGGAAACCGGACAAGTTTATCGCCGTTCCGAAGGCTTAGCAGTTGCCAGTTTTCGGATGTTTTGTCAAGGCATTTTTTCTAGTAATCCCGATTTCCCTTTCCAAGCTGATGCTGTAGCACTTTCTCAGCTAAAATTACAGACATTAGCTACAGGATTACAAGTTAATCAAAATAATCATTTAGTTGGTTTAGAAGGTAGACTAGAATTGTTGCAAAGATTAGGAAAAGTTCTCAGCCAAAATCCTCTATTATTTGGGAATGAGAATCCGCGTCCTGGGAATTTAGCCCAATATTTGCATGATAGTAAACGCTCAGGAATGATGACGATCGAAGCTGCGGAAGTATTGAGCGCTGTTTTAACAGGTTTCGGAGAAATTTGGCCAGGAAGATATACCATTTCCGGTGTGAACTTAGGCGATGTTTGGTCACATCCAGCTTTACAGGGACAAAATTTAAGTGATGGCTATATACCCTTTCACAAACTTTCTCAATGGTTAACTTACTCCCTATTAGAACCGCTACAAGAACTTGGCTTAGAAGTAATTGCATTAGATGAATTAACAGGATTGCCAGAATATCGTAATGGTGGGTTTTGTTTAGATATTGGACTGCTAAAGGTAAAAGATACAGCTATTTTTCAACAAGCTCACTTGCCTGGTTCAGAAATCATAGTAGAATGGAGAGCGCTGACTGCCAAATTGTTAGATAAAATTGCCGAACTAATTCGGAAAAAGCTAAACTTAACTACCGCAGAATTGCCGCTAGTGAAGATTTTACAAGGAGGAACCTGGACTGCGGGAAGGAAAATTGCCGCTGAATTGAGAGTCGGTGGAGTGCCGCCAATTCAGATAGAAAGTGATGGTACTGTATTTTAATCCTAATTCTGAAAAATATTGCTACAGTAGTCCTACTACTAAGATATTGTTAAAATGACTGCAAAAGTTATCGTCATCGATCATCCATTAGTGCAGCACAAGTTGACGCTTGTGCGCCAAACAAAAATCAGTACGGCAAAATTTCGGCAACTTCTCAAGGAAATGGGAATCTTATTAGCTTATGAAGTAACGCGCGACTTGCCACTCAAATATGAGAAAATCCAAACTCCCATCGCCTCAACGATCGCTCCCATGCTAGCCTCGGAAAAGAAAATGGTAATTGTCTCTATTATGCGAGCAGGTCAGGGTCTTTTAGATGGTATATTAGAACTAATACCGTCAGCAAGAGTCGGACATATTGGGCTGTATCGTGAGCCTACAACTCTGATGGCAATTGAATATTATTTTAAGGTTCCCCACGATATCGAACACCGAGATGTGTTAATTGTCGATCCGATGTTAGCAACTGGTAATTCAGCGGTGGCGGCGGTGGATAGAATTAAAGAAGTTAGCGCCATTTCTATTAAGTTTTTATGCTTGCTCGCGGCACCGGAAGGGATTAAGCACTTCCACGAACAACACCCCGATGTGCCAATTTACACGGCGGCAATTGACGAAGGTTTAGACGAACACGGTTATATTGTACCGGGCATGGGAGATGCAGGCGATCGCCTTTACGGAACAAAGTGATTATAGCAACCGCCAAGGCGGTTAGGGGTTAGGGGCTAGGGGCTAGGGGCTAGGGAAAGAAGGGGAAATAGAGGCTACGATGCTTCGATGCTCCGATGCTCAGGGAAGAAGGGAAAGAGAATAAAATAGGACTTACGCTCATGGTTCCAGAAACCGGGTTTTTGAGAGAATCTGTGGGTCACAACGAAGTATTTTCGTAAAAAACCCGGTTTCTTTGGTTGGGTGTCTAAGTCCTGTAAAAGTAAGTTCCCTCTTCCCTAGCCCCTAGCCCCTAGCCCCTAGCTATAAAAAACCCGGTTCCTTCAAGAAACCGGGTTTTTCAGATTCCGACAGAAGTTTAAGTTTCCTGTCTGCGAGTCGTAACGTCGCCCAATTTTTGGAACAGACCGAACTCGACTTGCTCTTCTAGGTCTGGGTCAATTCCAGCAAACACATCCCGGAAGAGGGTGCGGGAACCATGCCAGATATGGCCAAAGAAGAACAGCAAAGCAAAACAAGCGTGTCCGAAAGTAAACCAACCGCGAGTAGAAGTGCGGAATACCCCGTCAGACTTCAAAGTTTCGCGGTCAAATTCAAACACCTCACCCTTCTGGGCCGCACGAGCGTACTTCTTGACATCAACGGGGTTATTCAACGTTTGACCGTTCAATTCTCCACCGTAGAAGCTGACAGTAACGCCAGCTTGCTCGAAGCTATATTTCGACTCGGCGCGACGGAAGGGGATGTCAGCGCGAACTATCCCATCTTTATCGGTCAGAATAACTGGGAAGTTTTCAAAGAAGTTAGGCAGACGGCGTACCGACAATTCCCGACCTTCACTGTCTTTGAACACGGCATGGCCCAGCCAACCTTTAGCAATGCCATCGCCTTTGTTCATTGGGCCAGCACGGAACAGACCGCCTTTAGCGGGGCTATTACCTACGTAGTCGTAGAAAGCTAGCTTCTCAGGAATTTGCTCGTAAGCTTGCTGAGCGCTGCCACCGTTAGCAATGGTAGTTTGGGCTCGGCGTTGAATTTCCTGCTGGAAATAATTACTATCCCATTGATAGCGAGTTGGCCCAAATAGCTCGATGGGAGTAGCGGCGGAACCGTACCACATCGTACCAGCCACGATGAAAGCGGCGAAGAAGACGGCAGCGATACTACTGGATAGTACCGTTTCGATGTTACCCATCCGTAGGGCTTTGTAGAGCCGTTCGGGAGGACGAACAGTTAAGTGGAACAGTCCAGCAATCACGCCTACGACTCCAGCAGCAATGTGGTGGGCCACGATGCCACCAGGGTTGAAGGGGTCAAATCCTTCTGGGCCCCAGGCTGGCGCGACGGCTTGGACGTGACCGGTTAAACCGTAGGGGTCAGAGACCCACATTCCGGGCCCGAAGAGACCCGATAGGTGGAAGGCTCCGAAGCCAAAGCAGAGTAGACCGGACAAGAACAGGTGAATGCCGAACATTTTCGGCAAGTCGAGAGCTGGTTCGCCAGTGCGAGGGTCTCTGAAGAGTTCTAAATCCCAGTAAACCCAGTGCCAGACGGCGGCGAGGAATAGTAGACCGGACAGGATGATGTGAGCGGCGGCAACGCCTTCAAAAGACCAAATGCCTGCATCTGCGGCACTTTCGCCGGTGATGCTCCAACCGCCCCAAGATTTGGTCACGCCCAAGCGAGCCATGAATGGCAGGACGAACATTCCCTGCCGCCACATGGGGTTAAGGACGGGATCGCTCGGATCGAAAATTGCTAGTTCGTAGAGGGCCATTGAGCCCGACCAGCCTGCCACGAGGGCAGTGTGCATGAGGTGTACTGAAATCAATCGACCTGGATCATTCAAGACGACTGTGTGTACGCGATACCAGGGTAGTCCCATTGACTACGCTCCTCCAAAGGTGAGAGATGTTTATTTTGACTTTGACAGCTTTTCAGCTTTTTATTAAGCCGCCGGCGCTTGCTGTCTTTTTGTCTGGGTGTAGTATTACCTAGACTTGGGGATGGTAAGACGCGGGAGGCATAAAAATGAAAGTTATTTAAAGAAGTGTATCGAGTGTTAGAACCGATTGCAATATTCTGAGCTACATCAAGTGGGGATTGCCGATCTGACATCGGGCTTCGATCGAGCACAAGCGTTCGAGGACTTGCTCGGCAGCGATCAGGCGGGTGAGTACGACGTTACCGATATTTTTGGTGGGATCGCTTTCTAGGAGCGGGGCTGTGGGTTTTACTTCTACCATGAGTACGGCTTCTTCTACGCGGTAGAGCCACATTTTCTCGTTTTGATCCCAGAGGCAGAGATTGAGTTTCTCTATGTCGGGCGATCGCCTCCAGGCAGTTTCGCTCCACAAGCCGCCAACTCCCCAGACGCGCCCGACCGTCCACCCTTCAGATAGAAAAAAGTATTTCACGAACTTAACTAGGTACGGTTACTTAGAATGTGGTGTTTAGGATAGCGCGAAATGGGGCTTTGAGGGGATTGGTTGTTGAGGATGTTTGAGGGGTTGGGGTGTGTGCGATCGTTTAAGCAACCTAATATCTCGACTTACTGAATACAGAGGAGCTTTACTGGCCAATGAATTACTTAACACTAAGAATTTGCCTCCGCTGTTGCAATATGCTTGTTAGCCTGTGGTTTTGCAATCAGTGGAAGGCAAAAAGCAAGAATTATATAAATTCATTGCTACACCTACAACACCACCATATAAGCGTTTGCCGCCTCTTATTGCTGCTTCCTCTGCTGCCTGATATAAAGTGGCGTAATTAACACCATCTTCTGGATAGAAAGCTACCCCACAGGATACTGTCAGCGGACAATGAACTTCTACATAACTAAAATCAGGCATAATAAAGAACCTTCGCAATGGTGGAAGGTGAGAAAAATTTTGATTAACTGCCTCACAGAGCTGCATTGCTATTGAGACAACTTCCGCCATCTTCGAGTCAGCTATAAAAATAACAAACTCATCTCCACCAGCTCTAAAAACATCAATATCATCCGGTAAATTTTGGTTGATCAAGTTAGTAATCTGTCTCAGTTTTTCATCGCCTTCAAGATGACCATAGCAATCATTGAAATATATGAATCCATCTATATCGATCAGGATCATTCCAAATCGCGCTCGATTTCCAGCATATTGCTCGAAGCGAGTTTGTATCAGTTCTTGATTTCCCAATCCGGTCAAGCGATCGCGATTCGATGTCATGGAAGAAAAGTTTCAGGAAAGGTGAACGACTAAGGGAATACCACAAATATCAGTATAACTGCTAAAATGAAACATGAGTCCTAGCAACTCAACCTAAACCATGACCAGAAAAGCCCTCCCAGAATTCCAAGACCACTTCGACATCATTGTAGTAGGTGCCGGACACTCAGGCTGCGAAGCCGCCCTCGCCGCCGCCCGCCTCAATTGTCGCACCCTATTACTAACCCTAAATCTCGATAAAATTGCCTGGCAACCTTGCAATCCAGCCGTCGGTGGCCCCGCTAAAACTCAACTGACAAATGAAGTCGATGCACTAGGTGGAGAAATCGGCAAAATGGCCGATCGCACTTACTTACAAAAACGCATTCTTAACTCCTCACGCGGCCCCGCAGTTTGGGCATTACGCGCTCAAACTGATAAGCGTGAATATGCCGCTGTAATGAAGAATATTGTCGAAAATCAAGACAATTTAAGCATCCGCGAAAGCATGGTGACAGACTTAGTTTTAGGCGCTAATGATGAAATTATTGGTGTCGAAACTTATTTCGGTGTCGCCTTTGGATGTAAAGCAGTTATTCTCACTACTGGCACATTTTTGGGTGGCATTATTTGGGTGGGAAATAAGTCAATGCCAGCGGGACGTGCAGGTGAATTCGCCGCCGTTGGTTTAACTGAAACTCTCAACAAACTAGGCTTTGAAACTGGAAGATTAAAAACTGGAACTCCCGCCAGAGTAGACAAACGTTCCCTCAATTACACTAACCTCGAACCCCAACCCGGTGATGCCGATGTTCGCTGGTTTAGTTTCGATCCAGATGTTTGGATAGAACGGGAACAAATGCCTTGCTATCTCACCCGCACTACTCCAGAAACCCATAGATTAATTAGAGAAAATTTACACCTTTCTCCTGTTTACGGCGGCTGGGTAGATGCGAAGGGCCCGCGTTATTGTCCTAGCATTGAAGATAAAATTGTCCGCTTTGCAGATAAGGACAGCCATCAGATATTTATTGAACCCGAAGGTCGTGATATTCCTGAGTTGTACATCCAGGGATTTTCTACTGGTTTACCTGAAAATTTACAGTTACAAATGTTACGAACTCTTCCGGGTTTAGAAAATTGTGTAATGTTACGGCCAGCCTATGCGGTGGAATACGATTATTTACCAGCAACTCAGTGTTTTCCCACCTTGATGACTAAAAAAATTGAGGGGTTATTTTGTGCAGGCCAAGTTAACGGGACAACGGGATATGAGGAAGCAGCAGCGCAGGGAATTGTTGCCGGGGTTAATGCTGCCAGATTTGTCAATCATCAAGAAATGATTGTTTTTCCCCGCGAGCACAGTTACCTGGGTACGCTAATTGATGATTTGTGTACCAAAGACCTACGGGAACCTTATCGGATGCTCACTTCTCGGTCTGAATATCGGTTATTATTGCGTTCGGATAATGCGGATCAACGTCTCACTCCTTTGGGCCGGGAAATTGGTTTGATTGATGACCGTCGTTGGGAGTTATTTCAACGGAAACAAGCCAATATTATCGCTGAAAAGGAACGGCTTTACTCGACGCGGGTGAAGGAAGGTGAGGAAGTAGGTAAGGCGATTTTAGCTGATATGCAGCAAAGTATTAAGGGTTCAATTACTTTGGCAGATTTGTTACGCCGTCCGGGTTTCCATTATGAGGATTTGGAACGCTATAATTTAGCTAATTCTAATTTGGAGTTGGCTGAGAAAGAAGGGGCAGAAATTGATATTAAATATTCTGGCTACCTGCAACGCCAACAACATCAGATTGACCAAGTTAGCAAACACGAACATCGCCAGTTACCGCCGGATTTGGATTATATGACCATTGAAACTCTCTCGAAGGAGTCGCGGGAAAAGTTGGCAACGGTGAAGCCGTTAACTATTGGTCAAGCGGCGAGAATTGGCGGGGTGAATCCGGCTGATGTGACGGCGTTGTTGATTTATTTGGAAATGCGATCGCGTGTTTTGGCAGGATAATTATCTCAACAGGCTGCTATGGTGGGAAAAGAAAAGTAATACTAAATCCGGGTTTGATATCCTTTTTATCATGCGGCGATTGAAATCGCTACTATACAAACTAAGTCCGAGCTAAGAGGGACTAAAGAATAAAGGGGATATTTAAGCCGGATTTGGTATAATTATTGGTTTACCTCACTGAGCAGAGGAAGGGGGAATAATCTCAATACCATACTTAGGTGCAGTAGACATAATTTTTTCCAAATCTGTAGGACTTAAAGATGGTGCAGAACCAACCTGACTATCTGTTGACTTTCCGACTTCTGCCACAAACTTCTCAAATCCTGCTGGAGTCACCCAAACGAGCATTTTTGCAGGCACAGAGCTAGTATTAGTAAAGCGATGAAGCTGACCTTTTGGCGAGTAGAGAAAAGTGCCTGCTGTTGCTACAATAGTTTGTTCATCAAGTTGAAATTCTAGCGAACCTTCTTGAACATAAAACGATTCATTTTCCCGACTGTGCCGATGAGGGGGTGCACCGCCACCCTGTGGAGAAACAATTACTTCACACAGAGCATAAGCCTGACCTGTTTCTTCACCCACGACTTTAAAAGTATATAAGTCACCATTTAACCAGTAGGAAACTCCTTGTCCTGGTTGCAGAAAAATTCCTTGTGGATCTAGAGTCATCATCATTCTCCCGTTAATTGCATATAATTTATCAGTTAGCGTAGCGATTGGATAAATAAAAGAAGCTTCCTGAAAAAAAGCGGGTTTTGGCCGCCTTGTCACCAATGAGTTCGCTTACCTGACTTCTGCGATACTTTCAATTGCGATCGCCTAGCAAAGTATAAACTTGAAAGTATAAACTTGCTATTGCGGCAAAGTTATGCTTAAAGCCACACTGGAAAAATTGCTGTGCAATTAAATTTTAATGGAGCTAAGCGGGCTCGAACCGCTGACCCCTACAATGCCATTGTAGTGCTCTACCAACTGAGCTATAGCCCCTTTCTTTCACCGTTTTTCACAATACCTCGATTTACTAACATTTGTCAAGTGTCTCCACAAAATTATTTTTTTTGCTTTCCCTTGTTTACCATTAACCCAAGGCTTTGCCAACAAGCTGTGCTAAGTGACAATGCGCTGAAAATTGGAAAATAAACGCCAATCCCTAGAAATACAAATAAGAATGATTGGAGAACCTAAGCGCCAATCCCTAAAAATACGAATAAGAATGATTGGACATTTGGGTTAAATGAACCAGACAAGACCCCATTAGGAAATAAACCACTACTAGCCCCGCAGCCGACATCGCTACTAAAGTGCCAGCCAGCATCAGAGAAAATTCGCGGTGCGCGATCGCTTCCTGCATCAGGTGCAAAGACCAGGCAACTAAGGCAACATCAATTATTAGAATAGGAACTAGCATAGTTACAATTTGTAACAGTTTGTTCTATTCTAGCAAAGTTTCCGCAAGCGTGTGAATGTGCTGACACAGTAAATTTACGGAGCGGGGGAGATGGGGAG
>NZ_CACA01000126.1:0-5165 GCF_000180455.1 Kamptonema sp. PCC 6506 | reverse complement strand
TATTGCTTACCAAGGATTTCCCACGAGTGTAAAACCGCTCCAGTAGTAGGGATGAGTAAAATCTATGGTATCTTGAGAGTTTAAAGCAGACGGGAGGGGAAATGTTTGTGTATTTGTAATTAATTGCCCATTTTCCACCCGCACTTGACCTTTAAGCATTGCGATCTGAGCTAATCTGAGAGCATCTGCTTTAATTGCAGCTTTCCCTAACTCCTGATAAAATTCTGTCATTAAGCCTAATGTACCGCGATCGTCAACGTACCACAAACTAGCTAAAGCAGATTTTACCCCCGATTGTACTGCTAACCCAGCAAAACCTAATTCAGATTCGCGATCGCCTAAAGCAGTTTTGCAAGCACTCAACACCAATAAATCTACAGAGGGGTTATCCCAGTTCAAATTTCTGACGCGATCGAGGGGTAACTTAGAATTCCAAAGCTGAATATAAGAATTACCGGGTTTTCCAGGGAGAAATTCAGCGTGGGTAGCGAGGTGAATAATCCGATAATCTTGGCGCGATCGCTGCAAGTTCAGATTTTCCAAAGTAAAAGTAGAATTGAGGAAAGATTTACCCTGCCATTCCGATGCGATCGCAGACAATTCTACCGGTACCGCAGGTAAAGGACTTTTATCAGTAAATTCCGACGCTCCCATCGCCAGCACGGAAGCATCAGCAATGGAGGTATAAGTAGTATTAGTTAAACTAAAACTGGGAATTAAACTGAAACTGTATTTTTCAACCATAAATTGATTACCATCATGCAAAGCAGCAATTGGGAGACTCCGCAAACCGGGATCTAAAGACAGCAGCAACGTATCAATTTTTAGATTTTTTAAATCCGCCTCTATAGGCAATATCAGCCATTTATAAAGTTGCTGTGCCGCCTCTAAATAGCTTTGATTATGGCGTTGACGAGAATTGATAATCTGAGAGCGAAACTCACTCACCACTGGAAAAAGAGCATCTCTTTTCGCGGCGGGAATACTGTAGTGAATTGGCAAACCCGAGGAAGTAACTAAAACTAACTCCAATTGATTAAGCCGCGATACTACATAAAAAGCGGCAGATTTCTTACCAGTTTTGTTATCAGTTTCTTTTAATTTTTCTTGGAGTGCAGAAAGTGAAATATTTCCCTCGGCTAGTTTATGGCTAGTTTCAAGATAACGCTCAAATTCTCTATTTCTAATTTCTTCAAGTCGCACAACTATATTTTCAATATCGCCCCGCTCAAAAAATGTATCAATCTCCCCAAGTTCATATTTATCCAAAGTTTGATTAACAGAGGAACTATAACCGAGTACCAGATTAGCAGGTTTGTGAGATATCTCCTCCTGTGCAATGTTGCTAGAAGAGTTTTTACCTTCATTAATTCCTACTGAAGAAGCTGTAACAGCAACACGCGACTGCTCGATAATTGTCTCATCAATTCTCAAAATTGGTTGTTTTAGATTCTCGACTGCATCTTTTTCTGAGAGTAAACTTTTGCGGCGCTCTTCCTCTGTATAAAAGGTTGAAATTACAGGAGTATTGGCTAAGGTTTCACCAGTACCAGAGGGGAGAGATGCTGTAGATGTGACAGATGTAGTTAGTGGGATACCTGCATTTTGCTGTGTCAAATCAGCACCTTGTGTAAGATTTTCTGGCAATATTCCTCTAGATTCTCGTAAATTTATATTTGAGGCAAAATCTCCTAAAGGTGTTACCGGAGGTACAAGGATTGCTGATGGTTGTGTTTCCGATCGTGTTGATAATACTATAGGAGCGCGTACAGAAGATGTTGACAAATCTGTATTTGAAACTGATAAATTTGACAAAAATATGGTAGCAGGTGCAGCATCCAGAGTCTCTATCCTCAAATTTCCCACACTGAAAGAACCCGGCAATATTTGCCCTGTTTTTATTGCATAATCTCCACTCGTAATAGGCGCCGCAGTGCCATTGAGCGCACCAGCATTACCAACTTCAAAAGGTTGAAGTAACTGCCCTCCATCCCCTCCTGCATGGCGAATAGTTACTGTTCCACTGCCTAAACCACCTGCTGTAGAAATACTAGCATTTCCCTCCGTCGAAAAGGGAGTTACAAAAGAGCCTGTAGCCCGGAAAAATCCCCCCGTTGACTCAATAAATACATCTCCACCAGTACCATTAATTCCGCCTTCAGCGTTAATGAATTCAACTTGAATATCCCCAATAGGATCTAGGAAAACATTACCACCATCGCCCACACTACCACTAGAATTAATCTGTTTTGCAGTAATTGAATTGCGAGCTATAACGGTAATATCACCACCACTAAGTCCTGATGTATTCAGATTGCCAGTTGTCACTGCTCCCGCCGGAGTTGTCAGTGAAATTAAGCCACCAACACCAGAAATTAAAGAAGCATCAATGTCATTGGCGACTAAATTACCATTATTACTATTCAGTCGAACTTGTCCGCCATTAGCGATAATATTGCCAACAGTGATATTGTTATCTGTGGTAATAGTAACGTTAGTAGCGGCGATATTACCAAGATTAACATTTTCGGTACTATTTGACTGAAAATTACGAGCTGATATTGCTGATAGCGCTGTTACATTATTAGCGCTATTAATAGTTATATTTCCCAATTCTCCATTAACGCTTGCGCCTACTGCACCGTTGAAATTAATATTACCTCTACCTGCCGTTAAATTTAAGCTGTAGCCTCGAAACGCCTCACTATCAACAGTGCTACGGAAGGTAATATTTCCTCCTATTGTACCTGTAGTGATGCTCATATCTCTGGTCAGAATAAGTCCGCTGTCAAAGGTAATATCACTATTAGCGCTTGAGATATTACCCGATAATGTAGTATTCAATCCATTAAGATTCAAACCTAACAAAGGTGTAATACTACCGATATCTCCTTGGAGAAATATGTTGCCACCAGTACCCGCATCAATCCTTAATTTCTGAGTCCCATTCAGCGCACCTGTTATGGTAATATCTCCACCATTACTAATGAGATCGACATCACTACCAAGATTAACATTTCCATTTAATCTGATGTTACTATTGGCGGTATTGATACCAGCATTGAGATTAATATTCGGCGTATTAAGCGTGACTGAACTATTATCTATTCCAGTAATATTTCCATTGAGTATAATTGCACCTGTTGCTGTTTGAATTGTAACTGGATCTAAAAATGTCACGTTACCATTTATATTAACATTTGCACTACTATCTGCACGACCGATAGTAATTGAACTAAAGCCATTTTGAAGAGCATTAATTTCTGCTGCTGTCAAATCCAAGGCATTAGTATTGTTATCAAATCCGCCGATAATAATAGTTTGTCCAGAGTTGAATGGTTGCAAAGACAGTGAATTTGTCCCGGAAACTGGCCCTGTAAAATCAATTTCTCCTGCAATTAAAGTAAGTGGGTTATTGCCTGCGGCTAAACTGGAACCGAAAGCAATTGTAGCGTTACCAAGGGTAAATATAACGGGAGTACTTAAGGTGACAGGCCCGCTAAATCGGATATCTTGATTAGCGGTGGTAATATTAGAGGAAATCGCCACTTCTCCAGTACCAATTTGACGGAACGTGCCATCTAAGATTAAAGGTGTTGTGCTTAAATTAAGCTTGCCGCTATTATTAATAGTAAAACTGCCATTAGCAACAATCGCACCATTTAAGTTAAAGTTATTACCCGCCAGATTAATGCCAGCCGTACCATTTGTGTTAATTACATCATTAAATAATGACGTGCCGCTACCTGCTATTTGAGTAATGGTAATGGCATTAATAGCATTGATAGCAGTTACATCTTTGGCACTATTTATAGTTAAGTTACCAATTCTGATTCCATCGCCTACCCTGCCAAAAAATAGAATGTTGCCTATCCCTGCTGTTAAGTTCAAATCAGCGGTGCCATCGAGGGTATTGTTAAAGTTAATATCCCCTGCACCTACACCCGTATTCAAATTACCTGTACCAATGAGAATGACTGGACTTTTGAAACTGATATCGCTATTATTTGTGGTAACATTTCCTGCTAGAAAAACAGTGCCACTTCCTATTTGATTAAATCCCCCATCTAAGTTAAATTGGACTGCGAGAGTAATAGTCAAAGGAGAACTATTATCAATTTTAAAACCGCCACCGTTAGTAGTTGTAATATTACCATTAAAGTTAAAAATATTACCTGTTAAGTTAATCCCAGCGGCAGTATCCGTATTAATTGCACCGTTGATAGTAGTCTCACCAGTACCAGCAATTTGGGTAATACTGGCAGCGGTAATTGCCTTAGTTTGAACATTGTTAACATTGCTAAATGTCAAGTTTTCTAAGGGTGTATTATTCCCAATTGCACCGCTAACAGTAATGTTTCCTGTGCCTGTTTCTAAAGTGAGGTTATCGTTTCCGTTAATATTGCCATTAAAGAGGATATCGCCTCCGGCTAAATTCCCTGTAATGACAGTAATGCTATTACCGACTATCGCATTACCATTGATAGTAATATTTCGCTCTTCAGTGCGAATATCATTGTTTAAAAAGCTGGTAGCTGCGTTGAGAGTAATACTAGAATCTCCAATCCCTGTAAGTGCGCCATTGAGGGTAATTGCACCAGTTCCAGTTGTCATTGTTACGGGATCTTTAAAAGATGCACCATTTGGAGAAACAATAATATTACTTGTGTTTGTATTGTCACCAATTATGATAGAACTAAAGCCATCAGCTAGGTTATTTAAGTCATTAGCAGTTAAGTCTAAACTGTTTGCGCCTGTGTCACTTAAACCACCGATGGTGATATTTTTTCCTGGGGTTCCAGGGGTAAGAGTGAGTGTACTGCTACCGTTTACTATGCCATTAAAATCTATCTCGTTAGCGCTTAATGATAGGCTATTATTGCCAGCGCTGATGGTAGAATTAAATACAACTGTTCCTCCACCTGCATTCAAGGCAAGATTGCCTGTGAGAGTGAGAGGGGAATTAAAGCTAATACTGTTATTTGTAAGGGTTAAATTTCCGGCAACTATGACGGCATCGTTATAAGTCTGAGCACCAGTGGTGGTGACATTCCCATTAAGTTGAGTTGTACCGCCAATGTTAGTGGTGACGCTGGCAGAATTTACAGCATTAAAGGTAGTTGTAGCTGTACTATTGGCGCTGATATTCTGTAAGGGTGTAACAC
>NZ_CACA01000127.1:0-1311 GCF_000180455.1 Kamptonema sp. PCC 6506 | reverse complement strand
ATTGGGAGTATTTTCTTCCTTCTTCCTTCTTCCTTCTTTCTTCTTCCTTCTTCCTTCTTCCTTTACTTCAACTTTTGCTTAATGATGGTCACAACTTGAGTTAATTGTTTCTTGAGAGCGTCAATCTCAGCCTGCATTTTAACTATTTTGTCATTGAGAGCCTTAATTTCTGCGGCTCCAGCTCCACCTCCAGCGGCTCCTGCTGGTTTAGCCTCTGGTGCGTCTGGCTCTTGCGGGCGCTTTTTAGCCAAAATCATGGCTAATTTAATCGCCTCAGAGAGCTGCTTTTTCTCAAAAGGCTTTTCGATAAAGGCGAAAAAATACTTGTCAAAGGGTTCTGGAATTTTGTCCGTAACCTCTTCCTTGCGGCCTGACATAACCACAAGAGGAATATGCCGGAGATCGGCTTGCGATTGGATTTTCTGAAAAACCTCCCAGCCGCTTACCTTTGGCAGTAGGAAATCCAACATGATCAGGTTCGGGTGTGCTTGACGGATGAGTTTGAGACCTTCTTCGCCGTCTTTTGCTTCTAGAACTTCAAAGTTGCCCGCTGGCAACATCTCTCGCACCCGCACGCGGATGACTTTGCTGTCATCGATTACTAGGATTTTGTTACTTGCCACGACTGACTCCTCTGCTGATGAGTGAGGGTTCCCAACATTAAACTATATTCTTGCAGAATTCCAGCAAGAAAACTGATTGTATTTCAAACTGGGATGAAACTGGGATAAATTTCCGGCAGCGAGTCTGGTTAATTTGGTCTAGGATCGAAGCGCACAGAAGCAGAGTAACCAAACTTTTATGCCTGCCCATACCAATTTAACTTTTACAAGTAAGCCGGATGATTCTCATCTTACCTCCTTAGTGTCACCAATGCCTGCATGGTTACGTCGTCCGATTGGTAAAGCTAGTGAGTTGTCAGATGTGCAGCGAATTATTAAGCAGCGCCAGATACATACTATTTGCGAAGAAGGGCGTTGTCCTAACCGGGGAGAGTGTTATGCCCAGAAGACGGCGACTTTTTTGTTGATGGGGCCGACTTGCACTCGTGCTTGTGCTTTTTGTCAGGTGGATAAGGGGCACGCGCCGATGCCTTTAGATCCGCAGGAACCACAAAAGGTAGCGGAATCTGTGCAGTTGTTGGGTTTGCGCTATGTGGTTTTGACTTCGGTGGCGCGGGATGATTTGTCCGATGGGGGTGCAGGTTGGTTTGCGATGACTATGGAGGCGATTCGCGAAGTTAATCCCTTGAGTGAGATTGAGGTTTTGACTCCTGATTTTTGGGGAGGGAGTGGGGGAGCGGGGGAGCGG
>NZ_CACA01000128.1:0-43601 GCF_000180455.1 Kamptonema sp. PCC 6506 | reverse complement strand
GGGGAGATGGATAGTTAGCTTGTAGGGTGGGCGATCGCTGAAACCATATTAGCGAATTGTGACAAGATTTTTGCGGCGATCGCCCACCTTACGTTTAGCCATTAGCGATTAGCAATTAGCCATTACCAATTACCAATTACCAATTCCCAATTGAATCGATATACTTATTGTAGTCCCAACTTCTCCAATAACATTTTTCTGGCTTCGATCGCAGGTTGAAAATCTGGCTTAATTTCAATTGCTTTATTATAGGCCGCGATCGCATCCTCAGAGCGTCCCCACTGTTCCAAGGCCCAAGCGCGATTGGCCCAAGCTAGGGGGTCATTTGAATTAATCGCGATCGCCTTATCAAAAGCTGCTAAGGCTTCATCATAACGCTGTAGCTTAGTCAAAGCAATCCCTCTACTACCCCAAGATGGATAGTCATTGGGATTGATTTTCAGCGCCTTGTCAAAAGCTGCGATCGCGTCTTCATATTTCTGCAACTGCATCAGCGCCTTACCTTGATCTCGCAAAGCAGGGAAAAAATTGGGGTTAAGATCGATCGCCTTTTGATAAGAAGCTAAAGCATTTTCATAACGCTGTAACCCATCCGACAATACGGAACCCCGATTATGCCAAGGTAAATAGTATTTCGGGCGAATTTCCACCGCCTTATCGTAAGCATTCAACGCATCTTGAAAGCGCTGCATGAAAAATAGGGTACTACCTTTACCAATCCACGCCGGATAAAAATCTGATTTAATTTGAATGGCATTATCATAGGCGGCTAACGCCTCTGTATGACGCTGCAATTTACCCAATACGCGGCCTTTATCTACCCATGCCTTGACATTCTCTGGCTTTTGTTTAAGCTGATTATCAAGTAAAGCGATCGCTTCTTTGTATGCGCCTCCTGCATCTTGAGTTCGCTGCAAATACTCCAATGCTAAGCCCTTATTTTCCCACGCTTGGGAGTCATCTGGGTTAGTCGCGATCGCCTTATCAAAAGCTACCAAAGCATCATCATACTTACCCAAACCAATCATCGCCACGCCTCTACCATTCAAACCCTTAGCATCTGTTGGCGCGATCGCGATCGCCTTTTCGTGGGCCTCCAGGGCCTCATTATAACGTTGTAATTTGTATAAAACTTGGCCCTTCGTGTTCCAAGCTTGATAAAAATCTGGCTTATATTGTAGCGCCTTATCATAAGTTACCAGCGCCGCCTCATAGCGTTCTAAACTAGATAGTGCGTCGCCTTGATCCTTCAAAGCTTCGGGATCGTTTGGTTTAATAGCTATGGCGCGATCGCACGCCTGTACTGCTTCTTCTCCTTGTTCCGCCTCAATCAACCCATTACATTGATTCAACAAATAAATAAATTGTACAGACGGCCAGATAAATATGCCGCCTACAGTCAGCAAAACGGCTAATATTGCCAGAGAAATAGGCAAAATTTTTCGATGCGATGTAGGGAGAGTAACGATCGCTGTCGTTAGAGGTAATTTAGTAGCAGTCGCTTCTTCCTCGATCGCGGGAGGAACTGCCACTAAATCCTCTGTTTTAGCTTGATTGCTATCAGCTACCCGCTGTTGCATTGCCCCATTTCTTGTCTCGGAATCCGAGTGAATTTCTGACTTGTCCCTAGCAGGTAGCAAGGCACTCTCCCTACTAGCTTCTAACTCAAAAAAATCGCCATCTTCTAACTCAAAATATGGATGAATTTCTAACTCGCCTGCCACCTTGGGAGTGCTGTGAACCTTCCGCAAATCATTAAGGACTTCATCTACAGATTCATAACGCGAGCGAAAATAGCTGAGCACCATCTTATCTAAAATTGCCCCTAAATTCTCACTAACTTGAGCTTGCGTTGGCGAAGCCTGCCGTAGGCTTCGCCAATTCACCTCCCCCGTATTTGGTTCTTGACCTAATTCTGCTGGAAATACCCCTGTTAAAGCATGAATCGCCGTCATCCCCAAAGCATAAATATCACTATTAGGGCGCGGATTTCCAGCTTGCTGTTCCTTCGGCATATATCCAGGTGTACCGATAACATTAGTAATGCTCAATTGCCCTTGATAATTCACTACTAAAGTGCTAATTTGCTTAACTGAACCGAAATCAGTTAACATCACCCTGCCATCCAAGGAACGCCGGATTAAATTATCAGGTTTAATATCGCAGTGAATAGTTTGTTCGTGAGCAAAAGCCAGAGTTAAAAGAACATCTTGTAAAAGGTCAACTACCTGCTCTTCATTAAATCGATTGTGGGCAATTTCTTTACTAACTTCTTCACCTTCTATAAATTCCCAAACTAAATAAAATTCTTGATTTTCTTCAAACTCCCCCAACAGTTCTGGAATCAATTCGTTTTTACCCAAACTGTACATAACTTGGGCTTCAGTTTCAAATATTCTTCTTGCTTCCCGTACAATCAAAGGATGATTTGCTTGCAGCTTAAGTTGCTTAATAACACAGCGAGCATTATCAGTTCGGCGCTGATCTAGAGCCAAATAAGTTTGTCCAAATCTCCCTTCTCCCAACAAACTAATAATTTTATAACGCTTATCTAATATTTGTCCTATTCTGTGCAGTCCCCGGATTTCATTAACTACAACCCGCAGATCGTCTAAAACTTCCGTTGCTGACTGATAGCGATCGCGAGATTGCGACCTGACCATTTTATCTAAAATATCTGCTAGCTGTTCGTTCACTTCTACCACATTCCGCCAGACCACTTCATCTGTTTGGGAATCTCGCGGCAATCTCAGAGGAACTACCCCAGTTATCGCTTGAATAGCAGTCATTCCCAAGGCATAAATATCGCTATTAAAACGCGGTCTTCCCCCCAAATGTTCAATCGGCATATACCCCGGCGTACCGATCACAGAACCACTCGTTTGCCCTGACGTATTAATTACTAAAGTTTCTATTTCTTTTACCGCGCCAAAGTCAATCAGCACAATTTTGTGGTCGGACTTACGCCTAATTAAATTAGATGGTTTAATATCGCGGTGAATCACATTTTGCTGATGGATGTACTCTAAAACTTCCAGAACATCCACCAACATCGTCACCACATCGCTTTCATTCCACCGCTTACCTTCAGTAATTTCTCGGCTCAAATCTTGACCGTCAACAAAATCCTGAACTAAATAAAATTCTTGATTTTCCTCAAAATGAGCTAAAAGTTTAGGGATTTGATCGTGATCGCCCAACTTTTCCAAAGTTGAAGCTTCTAGTTCAAATCTCCGTCGCGCTTCGTCTAAAATTGCCGGATTAGTTGTATTTGGCTGAAGTTGTTTGACAACGTACAAGCTTCCTTGAGAATCCTGCTCATCTTCGGCGCAGTAAGTTCTGCCAAAAGCTCCTCTCTTGAGGTCTTGAATGATTTTATAGCGTCCTTTTAGCGTTTGTCCTTCTTTCATGGGTTCTTTACGAGCAGGGTTAAGTGAACGATTTGTAAAATCTGAAATTTATAATAGCTAGCCTGAAAACCCGTTGCCTAATTCCCGGGGAATGTCAATTACAATACAAGTTGCATCCCTAAATCCTGATATCAGGTTTTTTTTGAGAAAAAACCTAACTCGATCTGGAACATATCTAACCTAACAGCGATCGCAAATTAGATCGTAGTCCTTAAGGAGATGCGATCGCCACACAAGCACATAATTTTTGCCAGTAAATAAATAGTGCTCATACCTAGTCTTAAGCCAAATGGCCCAGCCATAGAGAAAGCACCCAGTTGGAGAAAATATTTTGCTCTGCCTTACCCTGAGCCTGTTACACTTTGGAAATCCACAAGTTCTCAGGCTGTAAAAATATTACTTTAGAATCAACAAGGAATTAACATCAGTACAATGGCCTATTTAGAATTTGAGGATGCCGAAGGGTATCTGGCTTTCCTCAGAGCAAAAGAGATTGGTGAAACGCACGTAGATATACATTGGGTCATAGGCCCACGTGACGAAAGGGGAGCCGCCCTGATTACAGCTTACATTGTACTTAGCCAGCAGGTACTAGGTCACGTAGTTCACTTTAAGGAACTCGTCTCAGAGATTACCACTAGCTGCCCCCTAGAGGAAAGACAAGTGGCGATGGAGAACGTGCAGCATAATCTCAAGGACTCTAAGTATCGACTTCAAGAGATGGGGTTCAAAGTTCACGCTGGCATCTGGAAAGTATAGCAACCGCCAGGGCGGTTAGGGGCTAGGGGCTAGGGGCTAGGGGCTAGGGGCTAGGGAAAGAAGGGAAATAAGGGAAATAAGGGAAATAAGGGAAATAAGGGAAATAAGGGAAAGAGAGTCAATAGTTTGGGCCATGAGCGAGTGTCTTAACCATTGTGGCGATTGCTATATAGCAAATAAGTAGGTAGACAAAAATCAACAAGTATGTAAACACATATTAAGCAGCTAGAACCTTATTCCCTTCTAGATAACTGAATCTTTATGCCCTCTGCCTTCTACCCTCTAGTTTCTCCCCTAGTTTGGTTTATGTAAAGGAAAAATTTGTTGGTGCGGTTGCATTTTCCAGACTATAGGTTAAGTTAAGAGGCGTTCCCCTTCCAACTCTGGTTGCTAGGATAAAGCTTCTTTGCTGGCAAACTGCTGAGAAAATTTTTCATTTGAGAATCAGTTCTCAGGTTAGTCAAAAGTCCATTGCTTTCTAGCCGGATCTCTTAAAGCACAAGAATTTCAAACATTTTTAAGTTTGAATTTTGAATTAATTATTCCATGATGCCGCTAAAATATCTGATCGCCCAGATTATAAAAGTATCAGGAAAAGTGCCTCTTGGCACTGTCCTAGTAGTACCCTTCACACTCCAGACTTTTGCGGCCGTAGCACTGACAGGGTGGCTCTCGCTGCGGAATGGGCAAAAGGCTGTCAATAACGTGGCAACGCAACTTCGCAGCGAAGTAACTGCCCGCATCCAGCAACACCTTTACAGTTACGTAGAAACACCTCATACTATCAATCAAATTAACATCAATGCCTTCCGCCTTGGTCTTTTAGATTTACACGACTCCGAAGGCCTTAAGCGCTATCTCTTTAAACAAATTCAAAGTTTTGATACTATCGGCTACATTCAGTTCTCCTCAGAAGAAAAAGAGTTTATTGGCGTGGAACGCCTTGATAATGGTCAATTGCGAATTGGAGTTTGCGACCAATCCACTAACTACGACTTTCATAGCTATGGTCTCGATAACTTAGGTAATATTTCCAAGCTGTTAAAAGTCACCCCTAACTACGATCCCCGGCCTCGCCCCTGGTATACAGCCGCAGTTAAAGCTGGCAAAGCGAAATGGAGCAAAATTTACACATATATTGGCTTTCCCAAACTGGGTATTACTGCTGCTAGACCAGTTTATGGCAATCAAGGGGAACTCTTAGGTGTAATTGGTGCTGACCTGGTACTCTCCCAGATTAATCAATTCCTGCGAAGTCTGGAAATTGGTCGATCGGGAGAGACTTTTATCATCGAACGCTCTGGAGAACTGGTGGCAAATTCAACTCCTGAATCGCCTTTTTTTGGTCGTAATAATGACCCTAAACGAATGTCGGCAATAGGTAGTCCAAATCCACTGATTCGCTCGACGGCGCAGCATTTAGTTGAAAGCTTTGGGGATTTTAATAAAATTAAAAGCAGCCAACAATCGGATTTCATCCTCGATGGAAATCGCCAATTCGTTCAGGTGACACCGCTTTCTGATGGTAGAGGCCTTGATTGGTTGATTGTGGTTGTTGTGCCAGAAGCAGATTTCATGGATGAAATTAACGCCAATACTCGTACTACTATCTTGCTCTGTTTGGGTGCGCTGATAGTAGCGACGCTACTAGGAATTCTGACTTCTAAATGGATTGTGGGGCCGATTGAGCGTTTGAGCAAAGCTGCGGAGGCTTTTTCACGGGGAGAATGGGAAGGGGAACTACAAGTAAATCGCTCGCAGGAATTGGGGGTTTTGGCTCGGTCTTTTAACAGCATGGCTGGTCAGTTGCAAGAGTCTTTCGCTACTTTGGAAGAGCGAGTGGAAACTGCTACTGAGGAACTTCAGGAAGCTCTAGTTTATTTGAGTGCCATCGTCGATAATTTGGCTGATGGTTTGTTAGTAATTGACCAAAATGGAAAGATTGCCCGCTTTAATCCAGCTCTTTTAATTCTATTTGATTTGAGCGAAATTAACCTTGAGGGCAAAGAGTACCAAGAGGTGTTTGGGAGTGAGATAACTCAATTAATGGAACACAGTAAGAGCTGTCCCAGAGATGTTTTTACATTGGAAATCCCTTTGGCTGGGGGTCGCACGGGTAAGGCGGCTGTAACGGCTATTTTGAAAGACGATAATAATCTGCGTGGCTCCCTAATTCGAGATCAGCAAAGTCTGGATACTACCGCTAATGGTAAGTCACAATTTCCAATTACTCAGGAGAAATATTCAGTTGCTAACCATCGGTGTTCGATTCCCATTTCCCAATCTAGTAAAATAGCTTATTTAGGAACAGTGATTCTAATTCGAGATATTACTGCTGAGAAAGAGGCCGAAGCGGAAAAGATGG
Source organism: Kamptonema sp. PCC 6506 (assembly GCF_000180455.1). Classification (NCBI taxonomy): domain Bacteria; kingdom Bacillati; phylum Cyanobacteriota; class Cyanophyceae; order Oscillatoriales; family Microcoleaceae; genus Kamptonema; species Kamptonema sp. PCC 6506. The sequence continues at coordinate 37,067 of NZ_CACA01000128.1, read as the reverse complement.
GGTTGATAGCTTCTCTGCAAAAATCTCAGAAAAAATTAGCTCTACATTTTCAGCAAACGCCGGTGGGCGTGATTGAATGGAAGGTGAATTTTGAGGTCTCTGAATGGAATCCAGGGGCGGAACAAATTTTTGGATATAGCCGCGAAGAAGCTTTAGGGCGCAATGGGATCGAGCTTTTAATTCCTAACACAGATTTAAGTTACATCCATCAGCTTTGGGCAGAGTTATCGACAAATCGGGGAGGGAGGCGCAGCACTAATGAGAATGTAAGGAAAGACGGTAAGATTATTTTATGTGAGTGGTACAACACGACTTTAATTGATGATGATGGTAATGTGGTAGGAGTAGCTTCTTTAGTTCAGGATGTAACGGAACTACAACGCATAGTCGGCGAGCTACGAGCTTCTGAGGAGCGTTTTCGCCAAATGGCAGAAAATATCCATGAGGTTTTTTGGATGATTGACCCCAATCAAAAGCAGATACTCTATGTAAGTCCTGCTTGCGAGCAAATTTGGGGTTGCAGTCGTCAAAGTTTATACGAAAATCCGCAATGTTTGGCAAGTGCAATTCATCCCGATGACCGCGAGCGGGTGATGTCTTTTATTGAGAAAAATACGCAAGCAGAGTACGATCGAGAATACCGGATTTTGCGTCCTGACGGTTCTATTTGCTGGATTCGCGATCGCGCTTTTCCGATATATAATGACGTGGGGGAAATTTACCGCATTGTGGGCATTGCGGAGGATATTACTCAACGTAAACTCGCAGAAGAATTTCAAAAAGTTGCCCAATCTGCGGTTGCAGCTAATCAAGCCAAAAGTGCTTTTTTAGCAAATATGAGTCACGAATTACGTACTCCTCTTAATGCAATTATTGGTTACAGCGATCTGTTGAAAGAAGATGCTGAAGATTTGGGAGCTGAAGAATTTATCTCGGATTTAGATAGGATTCAGAGGGCGGGAAAACATCTGTTAGGCTTGATTAGTGATATTCTTGATATTTCTAAGATTGAAGCGGGAAGGATGGAACTTTACCTGGAAAATTTCAATCCTGTAGATTTGATTGAGGAAGTAATTGCTACTGTAGAACCGCTAGTTATGAAAAATTCTAATAAGTTGGAGGTTTCTTTTGGAAGCAATCTGGATGAAATGTATGCCGATCCTACTAAGACTCGCCAAATATTACTTAATTTGCTGAGTAATGCAGCTAAGTTTACTAAGGATGGTACTATTACTATTACTCTTACTAAGGATGAAAAGGTAGGAAATGAAGAAATATTTAATGGTGATATAGAAAGTGAAGGAGATTATTTATGTTTCTTGTTGTTCCAAGTGGCTGATACTGGAATTGGGATGTCCGCCACGCAATTAGAGCATTTATTTCAACCTTTTATGCAAGGGGATACGTCTACTACGAGGCAATATGGTGGTACGGGGTTGGGATTGGCGATTAGCCGCCACTTTTGCTTAATGATGGGTGGTGATATTGAAGTTGAGAGTAAGTTGGGTTCTGGGTCTGTTTTTACTGTTAGGCTACCAGTTAAGTGTTAAGAAGAAGGGGCTAGGGGCTAGGGGCTAGGGGCTAGGGGAAAGAGGAGGAGATGGGGGAGATGGGGAGGATGGGGAGGAGGGGGGATTACCAATTACCAATTACCAATTACCAATTACCAATTATCCTTTTAATTTAGCCGAATAAAAGCACTCCCTCGCCGTACACCAGCTTCTTCACCAGTGCTAGTTAAAGTAAGCGATCGCAAATGGTCGAAAAACGGCCTCGCAGATAACTCAATCAACCTCAAAAGCGGTATTTGCCGCTCCCACACAGGCTTACTTGACGGCCAATCTAAGTATAGATAACCATAATTTAACTGGGGTAAAGGCGCAATGCTAGTTTGAAAGTCACTATTTCTAGCCAGACTTCCAGTTTGTGAAGCTTTCAGCGCTTCATCCATTGCCTCTACAGAAGTGGTAAAAACTTCGTATTCCCCAACAGTAGCATGAACGCCCTTAGCTTCAGCTTTAATAGCTGTATTTTTATTATCAAAATTAGAGCTAGTAGTCAAGCGCGTCCATGCCGAAATCTTTTGATTATCCAGGTTAAAACTGCCAATGCTATAATCTTGACTGAGCGCGATCGCATCCAAACGAGCGATGGCCTTTTCAGACTCCGGTGATTTTTCAGCCGCAAAAATCCAATCAGGGCCATTGCGATCTGGACGGGGTAACAAAGCTAAAACATACTCGCCGCGCACCCAACTAAATATATCCTCTGCTAAATCAATACCCCAAGTTACTTTCAGATCCGCTAGGGGTTGATTTACCAATTTTGAGAGTAGATCGTTACCAGTAACTCCAGCAGCAATTTCGTTCCAAAGATGGTTGAGATCGGTACTCGCTGCTACAAAAGGGCTCGCCTCCGGGACATAATCTAAAGCCTTAACTAGCCCAGATTTGGGGGTTGGAGATTGAAAATTTTTACCTTCAGGGGAGACTAAAACAGCTTCTGCAAGTAATCCTTGCCGATTTATTCCCATAGCGATCGCCAGTGTTGAGGGAGATGCCATCGGATTTGCCTTTTGTGCATCACCAATTGCCTTTTGAGTACCAATCCAATCATTTACTTCCGCTATATTTGCAAAGGCTACAGCAATTCTGCCACCTTTTAACTCTTCTAAAGTCTTTTGATATTCAGCATTATTATTCAGATTTAGATTGGCAGCTTGAACGTTATTAATGGCTTCTCGCAATACCTTGGGATGGTTAGCCAAGAGGACAAAACTATGATGATTTGTGGAACTGCTACCAACTACAGCAGTAGCTAAATTTGGCGATCCTGCTGAAGACAGAGATGAAAGAGTGTTACCCATACTCCCTGTCCTATAAATTAATTTCACGCCTTTATATTGTTCAGAAACTATATTTTCACCACTAACGGTAGGTTTCTGCCAGAAGCGTTCTAGAAATTCTCGACTCAGGTCAGGATCGTTGCTTGCCAGAGCTAATAATAGCCCAATTTGTTTGCCATTGCTGCGATCGCGATCGAAATCCGTCGCCGTTACCGCCAGAGTAATTTCATCCCCCAACCAGGGCTTAATATCTCGACTGTAATCCAAACCCGTATTTGCCAACAAGCTTTTTTTAATTTGGTTAACTTCAGAGTGCGTAGGCGTAGCCAGCCGAAGGCATCGCCCTTTCTCTTGGAAAGGAGAAAAAACCTGCTGCAAAGCTTCCAACCGATCGGGATTTACTAGCATTGATAACATAGCAGGCGCACTCTTCGGCACAAACATCGCAGCCACAGGGGCACCAGTCGGGCCGCCTTGCAGCAAATTCAGCGGGGTGTTAGCCTTTAGCCAGTAAAAACCACCTGCACTTAACGCGAATAAGGCAAGAATGCCAGGAATAAGGAAAGATAAAAAGGAGCGTAACTTCATAAGTTGGTGGAAAGCTAGTCAACTATTATAACTATTATTGAGCTCTGAGTTTATAGTAATTTTAACTGATTTGTAAAGCCAAGGTTTTTTTGCCTAAACGCAGAGAACGCACAGGAATACAAAAAAATGTTTGCGAGCGATTATAAGATGAGTATAGCGTAATTATAGGCTAAGATTTTGATGTTATTACAAAATCGTTCACAGTTTGATGTTTCTCCTAAGTCCTTTGAACAGTAAACTCTAGTCAGGATTCGCAACTACCATGCAAACTGCTTCAGTCCTATCTGCTTGGCAACAACTGAGAAATCGTGCCATTACCTGCGAGCAAGCGCTGCAAAGCTTAGTAGACGATCAGGGAATCGTAAATTTGCAGTTACTTGACCGAGAAGTTAGCTTTCGCTTTTTTCGGGAATTTCCCGATAGAAATATATTACCACCTCTAATTCCTCTATTGTTGTGGCGAAACTGCTATTATTTGGGTTCTCCCGTAGAGGTATCTGTAGAATCGCTCAAAATAATGAGCGATCGCACTTTCAGCGATATCAAAATTATTCCTATTGATGACAAGAGTTACCGCGCCTGGTTTCACAGCCAAAATCTCGACCCCAACCGCATTAGTTCTGCGCCTTTAATTAATCCGATTACTGGAGAATTAGAACCAGAAGATGTTAGTGAAACTACAGAACTTTACCTCACAAAAGCAGCCGATCAAATTGGTAGAATTAAAACTTTGATTTCGGGGGCGCTGCGAAACCGCGCCAGCGATATTCACCTTGAACCTGGGACAGATGGTTTAAGAGTTCGCTACCGGATTGATGGAATTTTACGGAAAATTACTACTTTTCCTACGGAGATTGGTCGTAAAGTAGTTGTGGCTTTAAAAGTTATGTCTAACATGGACATTGCTGAAAGCCGCCGTCCCCAAGATGGACGCATTGGGGAGAATTATGCCGCCGGTCAAGGTTCAGAAATGGGGTTAGATATGCGGGTGAGTATTTTGCCTTGCGTAGGTGGAGAAAAAGCCGTAATTAGGTTATTACCACAAGAAAATCCTTTTAGCGATTTAGATAGTTTGGGGTTTGCTCCCCAGGCACTGAATATATATAAAAATTGGTTGCAACAACCCCAAGGGATGATTATTTTTACCGGGCCTACTGGTTCGGGAAAAACTAGCACGCTGTACACGAGTTTACTGTCAGTAGCGACGGAACACATGAACGTTGTAACGGTGGAAGATCCGGTGGAATACGTTTTACCGGGGATTACGCAAACGCAGGTACATGAAAGGGCGGGGATGACTTTGGCTGCGGGTTTGCGGGCGATCTTGCGTCAAGATCCTGATATTATTATGGTGGGGGAAATTCGCGATCGCGACACCGCAGATACAGCAGTTAGGGCAGCATTAACTGGTCATTTAGTCTTGACAACTTTGCACACTAATGATGCCATTGGTGCTATTCCCAGATTAAAAGATATCGGGCCAGATCCAGGTTTAATTAGTGATGCTCTCTTAGGAATTGTTGCTCAGCGTTTAGTGAGGCGAGTTTGCCCTCATTGTGCAGAACCTTATAAACCAACTCAGGAGGATATGGAGGTATTAGCTTTAGATTGGGAAGATGCCAATCCTTTTGGCTGGCGCAAGGGTAGAGGTTGCGCTAATTGTTTTAATTCTGGTTATTTAGGAAGAGAAGCAATTGTTGAGTTGCTAGATTTAGATAATAATATTCGCCATTTAATTTATGAGGGGACAATGCCTCAGTTGCACCGCTATTTAGTTGAAAAAGGTTTTATTTCTTTTCGGTTAGCAGCAATTGAAAAGGTGGCAAGCGGTATAACTACAGTAGAAGAAGTGCAGCGAGTTTTGCCTCATAGCGCTTTACACCGTAAAGTTTAATTTGGTTGGGAATAAAGATCCAGGGTCAGGCCGCGATCGCACTCCTTAGTATTGCGGCGAACGCAGCAATATCTCTATTGTCCCCAAACCTGCCGTTGATAAGTCTTTTTACATATATTTAGTAACCGCCGATCGTTCTCACTGATATTCGATAGGCGATGATACTGTGGGAGATTGACAGAATAGGGAGACGTACTCCCGTCGAAACTATCTACAACCTTTACATCTAGCTGAGTTGATTGTAGAGAGCCATAAAAACAGTAAAAAGCAGACCGAGGAAGGTAAAAAGCTCCTATTACCTTCCCCTTGCGAAGTTCAAACACGAAATACTCCTTTTCAACTTGGTCGCGTTGAGGAGACTGACCATAGAAATAAATGCCATCAGTTATTAAACCATTTGTTGGCTCCGGCTCGGAGTCAATGGTAAATGGTTTTGGACAGAATTTGACTGGCGGACGCAAAAGTGCAGTGACTTTCGGAGACGCAACAGCCAACAACCCTAATCCGCTTACAGATGTGGTTGTCAAGTAAGTAGCGATCGCTCCTAACCCCAAAGTTAAGAATAATCCTGCTAGTACGCCACGTAATCGATTTAGTTTGAATAAACCGGGTTTCTGAGAGAAAAGGCTTGCCATAATCAACCAGTTGCTTGCAACCAACCCGGTTTTTGTACCCCTTGTTAAAGGCTAAGACTGCTATAAATACAAAAAAAGATTTTAGCTTTAATCTAAAATCTTTTCTCTCCAATATCTAGCTAGCTAGGTATTCTCGTACTTGAGCCTGCCGACGGCGCAAATGAGCGAGGGCTTGATGTTCTAGCTGGCGCACCCGTTCGCGGCTGAGTTTCAGCCTTTCTCCGACTTTGGCCAAAGACATTTCATGACCATCCTCCAAACCGAACCGCAAACTCAAGACATCTCGCTGTTGAGGAGTCAGTTCCGCCATCAGGTTGTTGAGGTCTTGTCGGAGCAACTCCCCTGTGATGTAATCATCAGGAGACGCGCTTTCATCCTCTAAAAGCTCTTGTAGCTCTGTATCCTGGTTATCTCCCACCCGCAGATCCAAAGAAACTGGATGGCGTGCCATCAGCAAGTATTCCCGAATTTGGGAGGGGTGTAATTCTAGTGCAGAGCCGATTTCCGCTGGCGTGGGACTGCGCCCTAACTGCTGGGCTAGTTCCCTCTGGACTTTTTTGATTTTATTGAGTTTTTCAGTGATGTGAATCGGCAAGCGGATGGTACGAGCGTGTTGGGCGATCGCGCGCGTGATCGCTTGGCGAATCCACCAATAGGCGTAGGTGGAAAATTTGTATCCCCGCATCGGGTCAAATTTCTCTACACCGCGCTCCAAGCCGAGAGTACCTTCTTGAATTAAATCCAAGAATTCCATATTGCGTTTCTGGTACTTTTTCGCGATCGCCACGACTAAACGCAAATTCGCTTCAATCATCTTCTGCTTGGCCCGCCGACCTTGGTGCATCAAGCGCTTGAGTTCAGCTTCACTTAGCTGCACTTGCAAAGCCCATTCTACCTCCGTTGGTTCGCGCCGCAGTTCTTTAGCTAGTTCTTCTTTTGCTTCTAGCAATTGCATCATTTGCTGCACCTGCTTGCCGTAAATAATCTCTTGCTCGCGGGTGAGCAGCGCCACACGGCCGATCTCGTGCAGATAGGTACGAACCGTATCTGTTGAGGAGTCTGGCCTTGTGCCCATATAGGGGGCTTTACCAGTTTTGTTTTTAGGGGTGGCGTTAGACATGGGTGAATATTACACTCCTTAAACAGATAGAAAGTTGACCATAGCCTGCCCCAGTTTTCGGAGCGGGAGAGAAACTTATATTAGAGATAGGTTTCCCTATCCCTTCAAGCATGAGTGACGATTGGTAGAAGCTTTTTGTTTGGTGCGTACTTTTAGGTCGTTATCTCTGGCAATCCAATTAACTTGATTAAAAGCTGACTGGCTTTGACGGTTCCTACAAGTAGAAGTTATTTTCAGTTTACTTTTCTCAATACTATTACAATTTTTGAGGGCCGTAAAGGGTAAAAGCATCTATCTTAAGGTGAAAATTCTACATTTTTCCTTAAGGTTGCCGGCACTCTTCTAGGTTTAAGCACAACTGACTCTCACTGACTGTGAAACTATGGGTTTTGCTTGCTTCTTATTCCATAATGACCTGAATTTTTTTTAGTGCCCATACGTAGTGAATAGGAGATAACCGAACTCGATCCTGGTACGGGCCGGATATCTCTATGGAGGCAGGAGGCAGGAGGTAGGAGGAAGAAGGTAGAGGCGAGCTCGTAGGTGGTAGTGATGGTAGAACTAGCGGGACTGCACCGCAGCTAAATTGATGGTATTGAGCAGGGTGAGAGAAATACAGCACTTTCCAGGTAAGTTAAGTACAGAGAAACCGGGTTTCTTGAATAAAACCGATTTCTGGCGAGAAATCCAGAAGAAACCCGGTTTCTAGGCTGTACTTTATAAACCTGGAATCCGCTGTATAGCCCTCTTAAACATTGAAGAGTTAAGAAAAATACAAGCTGTACTAGAGGAATAAGGATATGGAAACCGCACCCAAGCTGACGTTTAAATATGGCTGGGATGAAAGAGACGAGGTAGAAACGCCAATGAAAGGATGTAGAAGTGATGGAATTGTCAGCTTATCGAATGGTGAAGCCTATTCTATCTATTTTATCGATCCTATCCGCTTACAACAAGATCTAGACGCAGAGGTGGAATGTGGTTCTCCTTTTTTGGCTCCACCAGGGTTAATAGTTTTACCGGAGTTAACGCGAAGTGCGATGGAAAATGCGATCGCGCAATTGTGGAAACAGGGATATTTTGATTCGTTTAAGCCGATAGGTGAAGTGAAAAAGTCAGTTTAAACAGCAGAGTTTATTTCTCATAAAATGTCGCCAGTGATTTGATTTTCTGTAGAGTTGATAATACTAAAAATAGTTAACCGTTAACCGTTAACATAAAAAACAAAACCCGCACTAGGCGGGTTTCATTAAAATCATTGCAATCTAACTCACGCCTACAGCGGAATCGCACTAATTAAAGTCTGCATATTATCAGCAACAGCAGCCGTAAAATGATGAGTAGCTGGCAAACTATCAACCACAATTCCCGCACACAGCAACATCATGTAAAAGATGGAATACTTAAAGAGCGATCGCGCTACTCCTCGATCCTCTGGAGACTGCAACAGTAGCCAAGCTTTCTGCATAAAAATCGCCCCCAGTAAAGTCGCTACCACTCCATAAACTGCACCGGCTGCATTCAGTGGATAAACTAGCAGCAAAGTTGCAGGAATCAAAATCAGAGTATAAATCCAAATCTGCACCGCAGTTGCTTTATCTCCTTCAATTACTGGTAACATCGGCACGCCTACCTCAGCGTATTCGTCGCGAATCATCATTGCCAAAGCCCAAAAATGCGGCGGTGTCCATAAAAACACAATCGCAAATAATAGCCACGCCGCCCAACTTAAATCTCCTGTAACAGCGGCCCAACCTACTAGGGGTGGAATTGCACCGGCTGCACCGCCAATGACGATATTTTGCACGCTATGACGCTTCAACCAATGGGTGTAAATTAAGACGTAGAAGACAATGCCCGACATTGCTAATAAAGCAGCCAGCAAATTGGCAACAACGGTGAGCAAGGTGAAGGATAAACTAGCAAGGATGACTGCGAAAATTAAAGCATCTCGACGCTTTACCCGCCCAGAAGGAATTGGTCGCCAGCGGGTGCGCTCCATGATATAGTCAATATCGCTGTCGTAGATGCAATTAATAGTATTAGCAGCACCAGAAGCTAAAGTACCTCCAGTCATAGTTGCTAATAGCAATAGGGGATCGACTTCTCCTTTGGCTGCCATCCACATTCCCGCCGCTGTGGTAATTAGCAGCAACAGGATAATTCTTGGCTTTGTTAGTTGGTAGTAACTTTGAACTACCTGTAAAGCGTTTTGATGGATTCGGGATTGGTTGTTAGTAAGAATTTCCTGCATTATTTCCTTTCCTAAATTGCATAGCCCGTAGCAGGCTTTTTGGGTAACGCGATCGTTTTTAACTGGGCGGTTAACACCGCTACTACAGTCACTTCGCTCTTTCTATACCTCTTAACTGGGCGGTTAAAACCGCTACTACACAGACTAAACCCGCCTGCGCGGGTTTCAAAACCGTCGCCTTTCTCTTTCTATAGTTCCCGTAGGCGGACTTTGTTTGTTTAGCCGCGAGTTATAGCAACCACCAAGGCGTTTAAGACATTCTGAATTGCTAAACCTCACTGATTCTATTCCCCTATTCCCTTATTCTCTTATTTCCTTATTTCCCTAGCCCCTAACCCCTAGCCCCTAACCCCTAGCCCCTAACCCCTTCTTCCCCTAGCCCCTAGCTAGGCAGACATAGCCCGATCTCGCCATGCTAAAACGCTGAATGCTACAAGCGTCGCTAGTAAGGCTGCACCGACTGCTTGGTGGGCTACTGTTAAGGGTTCTACTTGCAGGTGCAACCGGAAAGTTGCGACTCCCAAAAGTAACTGTGCAATTAGGCATAAGCCAGCCCAGTTTGCTAATTTTCGTAATGTGGCATTTAGTGCTGGTGTTCGCCAGGCGATCGCGATTACTGCTAAAGTGCCGACGGTGGCGGGTACGATCCCCATAATGTGGCTATTCATCACACCGCAGAGCTCAGATGCGCCAAAGCATTGATGTAGCGCCCATTGAGAGCCGACTAATGCTCCTAATAGGCTTTGGAGGTAAATTAGCAAGGCGGCGATTGACGCTAACCAGGGTAATTTGCCGACTGTTCCGGTTGCTTGATAGGGTGTCAGCATTAAGCCGATCGCTACTAGGGTGATGAAAAATATTAAAGCCATGCCTAAGTGAGCGGTGACTATATCAAACCGTAGGAGTTGCGTTACCGTCAGTGCTCCTAAAATGCCTTGGGAAACGATCAAAAATAAGGTGAGTGGGGAGGCGATCGCCAGCCAACCGGGAAGACGATTCCTGTACCACCAAGATAGTGCGGTGAGTGCGATCGCGCTTAATCCAATCAAGGCTGCATCCAGCCGATGAAACCATTCTAGAAATACTTGTAGGTTCATCTGGGCGGCGGGTACTAACTCACCGTAACATAGCGGCCAGTCAGGGCAAGCCAGACCAGCATTCATTACCCGCGTCGCGCTACCTACGGCCATCAATAGCCAAGTGGCGATCGCCATCTTCCAGACGAGGCTACGAATGATATCCCTTGGCTGCCACTCCGCTTGCGGCTGCGCGGCAGGCTGATTCAAAACAGAGTTAGCCATGAGTTTTACATTAACCTTAATCGCCAATCAAACTTAATTAAATAATGAGCCTTTGCTCAGGTGAGCTTAACAGTCTATTTTTATCGCAAACAGTCGTATTTACTACATTAGCGGGCGGAAAATCGGATTAACCGCTCTTTACAAAGATTTCAGCTTTGCTGCTGTGATATAGCAACCGCCAGGGCGGTTAGGGGCTAGGGGCTAGGGGCTAGGGACTAGGGGAAGAAGGGGAAGAAGGGAAAAGCAGGGGAAGGAGACAGGCGGAAAATGCAATAGGATTATATTGCGCTGATTTTTATAACTTTAAACAAATCTTGATTTATTTGACTGATTTTCTGTGCTTAGCCGATTCAGCCATCAAAATTGAGCGATAATTTATAAAGAAAACCTTAAGTTTCAATATTTTTTTGACTTTTTCCTGTACCTAAAAATATAAAGTTTTATTACGAAATGTTAAAAGCATAAAAAAATCCTAAAAATTAGCACCAGTTACAAACTCTAAATGGATACCTGCTCTAACCTAATAAGTATGTATGACTGCCTGTCAGATGGCAGCCGACAAAAAAGCAAGCTTCAAGTAAGCGACTCCTCAACCAAGGTGTCGCACCCCTGAGCAAGGAGTCAAGGCATGGCAGAAGAAAAAGAAAAACAAACAGTACCAAGTTCAATATTGGCTCTGGTTGCTGGCATCGTCATCACAGTGGTGAGCGTGTGGTACGGTCAAAACAACCACCTACTCCCAGAGCAGGCATCAGCCCAGGCCCCACTGGTGGATGATTTTTTTAACGTGATGATCACGATCGGCACAGCCCTGTTTATCGTAGTAGAGGGAGCGATCGTACTGTTTGCGATCCAATTCCGCCACCGCCCTGGAGACGACGGCGACGGAGTGCCAATTAGCGAAAACTTTGGCTTAGAAGTCTTCTGGACAGCAATTCCTGCGATCTTGGTAATCGGCTTGGGAGTCTACAGCGTCGAAGTTTATAGAGATATGGGAGGCTTTGACCCTGGAGCTTCTCAGGTAATGGCTCACGTCCATTCACCATCCCACATGGCACATAAAATGCCCAGAGGAAGCGCGATCGCAGCTCCTCTAATCGCGCAATCAGAAGAAGTGGCAGCCGATGAAATGCCACCAGCCCCCGATGCAAAATATGGTTTCGGAGGAACACCGGCCGAGGAAGGAAAACAACCAGACGTGACAGTAAACGTCACTGGTATGCAATACGCCTGGATATTTAACTATCCCGAAAGCAATGTCACCTCTGGCGAATTGCACGTACCTATTGGCAAAGATGTACAGCTTAACCTCTCCGCCGTCGATGTAATCCACTCATTTTGGATGCCACAGTTCCGCCTCAAACAAGATGCCATTCCCGGTATCCCCACTGAACTCCGGTTCGTAGCTATCAAGACGGGAGATTACCCCGTATTTTGCGCCGAACTCTGCGGCAGCTATCATGGCGCGATGCGGACAAGAGTAATCGTACACACTCAGGAAGAGTACGATAGCTGGCTACAAGAAAACCAAGTTGCTCAGCAGCAAGATTTGAATCAAGCTGTTGCAATTAAACCCGCTGATTTGTCAGCATCGGAGTTTCTGGCTCCCTACGCAAGCGAAATGGGAATTAAAGCCGAAACCTTAAGTCAACTGCACAAATAAGTCAGTTAACAGTTAACAGTTAACGGTTAACAAATTCGCTATTTTTCCCCAACATACTTTATGGCACAAGCACAAATTCCAGTAAACGCACCGCCGGAAAATAAGGGCGATCCTCATGGTGGACATCAACATCCAGAAGCCTGGAAATGGTACGACTACTTTACGTTTAACGTTGACCACAAGCTAATTGGTATCCAATATCTGGTCACGGCGTTTATTTTCTACCTGATTGGCGGTTTGATGGCGATGGCGATGCGGGCAGAACTTTTTACTCCCGATTCCGACTTTTTGCCTCCCGAACTGTATAACGCCTTCTTGACTAATCACGGGACGATTATGATTTTCCTGTGGATTGTGCCGGCTGCGATCGGGGGATTTGGTAACTTTCTGGTGCCCCTGATGATCGGTGCTAGAGATATGGCCTTTCCCAAACTGAATGCGATCGCCTTTTGGGTAAACCCACCCGCTGGATTGCTGATTTTAGGCAGTTTCTTCTTCGGAGGAGCTCAATCAGGCTGGACATCTTATCCGCCTTTAAGCGTGATTACGGCAAATACGGCTCAATCCATGTGGATTTTGGCGATCGTCTTGGTCGGAACTTCTTCAATTTTGGGCTCGTTGAATTTTATCGTCACCATCCTGAAGATGAAAATTCCTAGCATGAGGTGGGATCAAGTTCCCCTGTTTTGCTGGGCAATTATGGCGACTTCAATTTTGGCACTTGTGTCAACTCCAGTGCTAGCTGCGGGATTAGTTCTGCTATTGTTTGACATCAATTTTGGTACGTCATTCTTCAAGCCTGATGCAGGCGGTAATGTCGTCATTTACCAGCATTTATTCTGGTTCTATTCTCACCCGGCAGTTTATCTAATGATTCTGCCAATTTTCGGGATCATGTCGGAAGTGATTCCAGTTCATGCTCGGAAACCGATTTTTGGGTATAAAGCGATCGCCTACTCTAGCATCGCTATCTGCTTTGTGGGATTGTTCGTCTGGGTACACCATATGTTTACCAGCGGTACACCTCCCTGGATGCGGATGTTCTTCACCATCTCCACCCTGATTGTTGCGGTTCCTACTGGGGTGAAAATATTCGGCTGGGTAGCGACTCTTTGGGGCGGTAAAATCCGCTTTACCAGTGCCATGCTATTCGCGATGGGTTTACTGGCGATGTTCGTTTTCGGCGGACTTTCCGGTGTAACACTGGGAACTGCACCTTTTGACGTTCACGTTCACGATAGTTACTATGTCGTGGGGCATTTCCACTACGTCTTATTTGGCGGTTCAGTCTTCGGCCTTTATGCCGGAATTTATCACTGGTTCCCCAAAATGACTGGCCGGATGCTGAATGAAACTTGGGGTAGAGTTCACTTTGTTCTCACCTTCATCGGCACTAATCTTACCTTCCTACCGATGCACTCCTTGGGATTGCAAGGAATGCCTCGCCGGATTGCCATGTACGACCCTCAATTTACTCAGCTTAACCAGCTTTGTACCTACGGATCGATTTTGCTAGGGTTCTCTGTACTTCCATTCTTTATCAATATTATTTGGAGTTGGATGTACGGGCCCAAAGCATCTGGTAATCCTTGGAATGCTCTAACTTTGGAATGGACGACTGCATCGCCACCCGCGATCGAAAACTGGGAAGTGTTGCCAGTGTTGACCTATGGCCCCTACGACTATGGAGTAGATGGTCATGGTAAGCCAAGTGTTCCTATATCTGTTAAGAGTTAGTGGTTAGTTGTTAGTAGTTAATGGTTAGTTGTTAGTGGTAGTTTGGGTTAGCTTGTTGTCTTTTTTTGGCAATAAAGTAATAACCAGATGACTTACGCAGTATTGGCTAATAACATAAGGGTTGCGATTACTTCGCTTCGCTCGTAATGACAGAAATATGTTGTTTTTGCGTAAGTTCTAAACTAATAACTAACAATTAACCATTAACTACTAACAACCAACAACTAACAATTAACAATTAACAACTAGCAACTAACCAAAAACATTGGAGAATTATGCAAGGTTCAACAATTGATGTTCAAGATAATATTGACAACTCATCTCTCCCGCCAGAGGCGACAGCCGATGCAGCTCAAAATCACGAAGAACATAAGGATTTGCGTGTTTTCGGACTGCTAACTTTCTTGGCTTCTGAATCCCTAATGTTTGGTGGATTTTTTGCAGCTTATTTGTTATTGCGGGGCGCTACAGAGGTTTGGCCTCCTGAAGGGACAGAAGTAGAACTTTTGCTACCTACGATTAACACAATCATTCTGGTTTCAAGTAGTTTTGTCATCCACCTGGGGGATACAGCAGTTAAAAAGAATGATGTCAAAGGGATGAGACTTTGGTACGCTGTAACTGCTCTAATGGGAATTATTTTCTTAGGGGGTCAAGCTTACGAGTATCTGACTCTGGGGTATGGTTTGACTGAGAATGTGTTTGCTAATTGTTTTTACCTGATGACAGGTTTTCACGGTTTGCACGTTTTGATCGGCGTGTGTTTAATTTTGGGTGTAATCTGGCGGAGTCGCCGCGAAGGGCACTATTCAAATGTTAAGCATACTGGTATCGAAATGGCAGAGATTTACTGGCACTTCGTAGATATCATCTGGATTATCCTGTTTACGTTGCTCTATATTCTTACACTGTTTTAATTCAGTAGTGAGTTGAGAATAAAACCCCTCTGTTCCTCTCTGGTACATAGAGGGGTTATGTTTGGGAATTACACATTATCGCTCTTCTGTCACTCTAGGCAGAAGAAAATAAAAACTCACTCTCATTCATCAAGTAAGAAAAGGGATTTGGGTAAAAGTTCATTAAGGCCCTTAATCGAGCTAAGCCTGTAGATAATTTTGGAATCGGAAAAACTTTTAGCCACTGTTGCATCAAGTTAAAGCTAATTACCAATACCAATTACCCATTACCAATTACCCATTACCCATTACCCATTACCTTTTTTGTGCAGTCGGAAGCCAAAATTCTGCTTTGGGAATTTGAGCATCTGACTTGACCAAAACTCCAATTTCTCGTTGGATGGGGACTGTATCTACAATATCGAGTTGAGAGCAATATTTCAAATCTTCGTAGACTCCCAGACCAAGAAGTCGTTTGCCATGACTAGCGAGATTCATCAATTCGTAAAGTTGATCTTTCCACTGCAAATAAAGCGCGATCGCGGCATATACTTCATCATTACCAACAAATTCGTCTCGCGGAGTACCGCTTTCTGCAAGTAGCATTTCTGCGATCGCACCTGCACAGACGGTATCTTCCAGGGAAAAACTGCCTTCCCAACCAGAACCGAGTATCCAAATAGTGCTGGGTCGTTTGACTAGGAGATACTGGACTACGGCGCGGCGGTTGATTAATGCTGCTGCTAAAACTGTTTTGGCAGCTTGCACTCGCTCAAGGGCGCGAGTACCATTGGTGGTACTAATAAATAGTCGCTTACCTTGAACGCGATCGGGCGTACAGTCAAGAGGTGAGTTACCCATGTCACAGCCTTCAACTTTTGCACCACCACGCTCGCCGGCACGGATACGCTTCGGTGCGGGCCATTTTTCGCTCTCCTGCATCAGTTTGTCAATGTCGCTGAAGACTTGGACTGCTTCGGCTCTATTGTTAAGGGCGGTTGCCATTGTTGTAGTGGCGCGGAGTACATCAACTGCGATCGCGCAGTCGGGTACTTTGTCCGTTGGGGTGAGTTCGGGGGTGTGGTAAATATAAAGCTGCACTGGTGGGGATGCCTGTTATTGATACTTCTGAAAACTATTTTATAGGGCGGCGTTACAAAGAGCGATCGCTACATATATCAACTGCTTTCGTCGCTTAGAGCCACTCCAACTCTTACCTCTGGTTCATAATCCCTTACTTTTTCAAGCTTTTCCCTCTTCCCTCTTCCCTAGCCCCTAGCCCCTAGCCCCTCTTCCCTAGCTATAGTGCAAGCTGTAAGTCTAGAACTAAAAAACGACAGATTCTCAGCCGCCATACCTTTACCCATACCGTAACAGGCACGTTTACGCCATGCGATCGCGGGTAGGTGTCCTTGGGGAGCATTCAAATTGAATCTGAGTTCATCGTAATAGGCCCAGCTATCTTTTAACCGCCATCCTACGCGATCGCAAAATTCTGTATAATTCCTGCCTTCACTCTCCCAAATTTCCTGTTGTACTCTCAACCCAAATAACCCGCTACTATAATATTCCCAAAGTTGGTCAATAGTGCGAAGGTCTGTACAGGGGAATTTCTCAATATCTGCCGCACTCAGCCAGCCTTCTTCTTCTCGAAAAGCTACTTGAAGTATAATTTCCCAAGTATGTTCGTCCGCTTTACGCCATTTCCCCGCAGCTAAAAGCTGTATTAATTGTCTGTAATCCATCCCCACTTCCGACATCGGCGGCGTTTGTTCGGGGATCGCACTAATTTTCTCTTCTAACCGCGATAGGGAATCAGCAATTAAATCTGGATTCATCTGTTCTAGGCGATACAAAACCCATTCTAATTGAGACTGGAGGTTGGCTCTTTCAACTGCGGCTGATTGTAGTTGGATTTGCAACTGATTTAACTGAGTTTCCCATCCCTGAACTTGTGAATTTGCCCACATTCGCCTTGCCCAATCCAATCTAAGTTGTTCCTTTTTCCAATAAGCTTTGGACTGTTTGCGACCCAGGGGAAAAGGTGTCAAATCCCAGCCACAGAGCGAGCAGAAATCAACTTTACCTGGTAAATATTCACGATCGCAAACAGGACACTTAGCCATATAGAATATTATAAATTGTTGTGCCGTTATTGGGACGGTTACGGTGTAAATTCCGTGAGCAATTGAACAGAGCGCAAGATTTCTGGCGAATCAGGTTGACTGCTGAATAACTGTTTCCATTCTGAATTTTGGTTCTCGAATGCAGTGCGTGCGCCGTAAGCCGCCATATCTGCATATTCAATCACGAGAATTAGAGAATCCGTATCTGGGCCGGGAACGGTATTACGGAAAAGACGCACTGACTGAGGCATAATCTCGCTATTGAACTTGGGGCTGGCTGCTTCGCCAAGTTTAGCCATAAAGTCATTCAATCTGCCTGGTTTTACTTCGTAAGTAAAGATCGCAAAAACTGCCATTGAAGATTTCCTTCTTTATATCAAATCTGGTTGCCTCGCAATTAATTATATATCATCGCGTGCGATCCATTTCATCGACATTATATTTACCTTCCATAGGATAGAGATGTCTTAAAATTTTATTGGACAGTCAGGAATCAAAGTTCATAGGGAGGGGGCGCGAAATTCCGTAACCCTGAGCATAATCCACTCCAATCTCGCGCAATTTTTCTAAGATAGCTTCGTCTTCGACAAACTCAGCCACAGTTTCAATATTCATCGCATGGGCAATGCGATTAAAGCCTTCCACGATCGCTTGAGAAATCAAATTATGAGTAATATTCTTAACAAAGACACCATCAATTTTTAGATAGTCAACAGGCAAATTCATCAGATAAGCAAAGGAACTCAAGCCACTGCCAAAATCATCTAAAGCAAAGCGACAACCAAGCTTTTTTATTTCGTTAATAAAATTTCTAGCTTGGTCAAAGTTAGCGATCGCTGCGGTTTCAGTAATTTCAAAACAAATGGTTTGTGGTAGAATTTGGTAGCGAGGAAATTGTTCGATTAAAAACCTCATAAACTGATTGTTACAAATACTAGCACCAGAAAGATTAATCGTATATAAGCCGTTAGCAAGAAGTGCTGGTCTAGATAACTTTTGATGATTCGAGAAAAAAGTTTCAATTACCCAGTAATCGATATCAGCGATCAAGCCATAACGCTCGGCGGCTGGAATAAACGCATTTGGCGATACTAATTCTCCATTTTCATCCAACATTCTGAGCAAAATCTCATAATGCTCTACTAATGGTTGAGAGGTAATAGAGATAATCTTTTGGGAGTAGAGACAAAAACGATTGGTTTCTAGCGCTTGGCTGATTTTTGCAATCAACTGCCTCTCCCCACGTTGTCTAATTAGTTCGCTATCATCTAGACGATAAACATGAATGCAGTTGCGCCCTTTGGCTTTAGCAGCATAACAAGCTGCATCAGCCGCTCCCAAAATCTCCATCAAATTTTGGTTGTTTTGGTCAATGGCAACAACCCCAATACTGACCCCAATGATAAAGGTTTTGTTATCCCAAATAAACCGAAATTGATGCACTAATTCTTTGAGATTTTCAGCAATCTGAGTTGCTTGAGAAAGGGGACAGTGAGTGAGTAAAAGACCAAATTCATCACCTCCTAAGCGAGCCAATATATCATTAGCGCGAATTCCCTGTTGTAAAAGTGTAGTGATTTGGCGCAGTAGCTCATCGCCAGCAATATGACCGACAGTATCGTTAACGACTTTGAACTGATCTAAATCTAAATAACAGAGAACGTGATGCTGATTGCTATCTTGAATAGAAGCGATCGCATCAACTAGGTAATGCTCAAATCCTCGACGGTTGGTTAAACCAGTCAGAGCATCGTGACTGGCTTCCCAAGAGAGTTGACGGGTGAGATAGCGGGCTTGAGTAACATCATGAAAGACGATAATTGCCCCAATAATTTGACCTTGGCGGTCTCGAATCGGTGCTGCTGAGTCCTCAATGGCATATTCCTTCCCATCGCGGGCAATGAGAATAGTATGGTTTGCCAAACCCACAACTTCCCCCTCTAACAAAGCTTTGTGGATCGGATTATCTGCGGGCTTTCTCGTTACTTCATTAATAATTAGGAAAACTTCAGATAGAGGCAGTCCTTCAGTTTCCTCTGCTTTCCAGCCTGTTAGTTTCTCAGCAACGGGATTAAAATATTTAATATTACCTCGATCGTCGGTAGTAATGACGGCATCACCAATTGATTGTAATGTCACCTGAGCCAATTCTTTTTCGGCAAAGAAGATATCTTTGAGACGTTGATTTTCTTCTATCTCTGCGATCAGGCGTAAATTTTGTTCTTGGAGGCTTTTTTGGAGCCGTCGGACGGTTAGATGAGTGGCGACACGCGCTAATACCTCTTCGACTTGAAATGGCTTTGCAATATAATCTACCCCACCAACGGCGAACCCTTGAACTTTATTGAAAGTTTCATTGAGCGCACTCAAAAAAATTACGGGAATATTTGCAGTGCGAGGGTCAGATTTTAATTGTTGGCAAACTTCATAGCCATCGAGATCCGGCAATTTAATATCTAGTAAGATTAATTCCGTCAATGGAGATTGGGCAGCTCGAAGTGCCATTGCCCCTGTCGTGGCACTGCGAATCTTATAACCTTCTTCGCTCAATGTATCCCTAAGCAAACGCAGATTGTCGGGTAAATCGTCAACTATTAAGATATTACCTCGATAGCTGGTGACTGGATTGCTGATCATAATTATTATTAAGCTACCTAATACACGAGCGGTATAAGTGAATCAATACAGCAGAAACTGCTGTAATATAGTTAAATCATATACTTTAAACTCTTTGAATATCCTAAAAATCCCTTTAATCTTAACCAAAATAACAATTCTCAGACCCAACCAAGCGATTTATGAACATTTATGAACAAGCGTATTTCTCAAATCACTGCATTGCTGGTCATCTCAATCGCGATAAGCGTACTGATCGGCTGGCAATTTGACCTATCGATACTCAAAAGTGGATTTATAGGTATATCGGCAAGCATGAAAGCAAATACAGCGATTTGCTTTTTATTTGCTGGAGTATCTTTGATTTTGTTGCAGCGTCAACGACTAACCCGACTCCAATATCGAGTTTCTCAAGGATTAGCGGGGGCGATCGCCATCATCGGTCTGCTGACACTGAGTGAGTATTTATTTGGTTGGGATCTGAAGATCGATCGGTTGCTTTTTCGAGATGTTGTCTCTACCACAACTCCTTACCCAGGACGCATGGGGCTAAATACCGCCTTAAATTTTGTGCTGATGGGAGTAGCACTGTTACTGCTAGGGCGAAATTCCCAACGCAATACTTGGTGGGCGCAAATTTGCAGTAGTGTTGCAGCTTTAAGTTCTCTATTAGCTTTATTCGGACACATATTCAATGTCGATGTTTTTGCACGATTGGTTATACCTACCACGACTCAAGCACTAAACACAATCCCAACCTTTTTCATTCTCTATATAGGAATTTTGTGGCTGCGACCTAATGAAGGGTTAATGGAAGTATTAACCAGTCCCTTAGTTGGCGGAGAGATGGCTCGGAGGTTGCTACCTTGGGCGATCGTCTTTCCAGTAGCATTAGAATGGTTTACTTTTCAGGGGCGAAAATTAGGCTGGTATAACTCTGAATTGGGGTATACATTTCGGTTAACATTAATAGTTTTCACCTTCTCAATTCTCATCTGGGGAACTGCTCGATTTCTGAATCAGATAGATAGCAAGCGCCAACAAGCCGAAGCAGAACTTAAAAAACTTAATGAAACCTTAGAAATTCTTGTGGCTGAACGAACAAAAGCTTTACGAGCTAGTGAAGAGCAGTTTCGTCATTCGTTTGAAGATGCGTCGATCGGGATGGCGATTGTTTCCCTTGATGGGCATTGGATTAATGTCAATTCTGCATTATGTCAGATTATTGGCTACTCCCCAGAAGAGTTGTCAGCATTAACTTTTCAAGACATTACCTATCCTGACGATTTAGAGGTAGAGCTCAGTTATGCCCAGCAGCTATTAGCAGGAACGATTTCAACTTACCAACTGGAGAAACGATATTTCCATAAGCAAGGACATATTGTGTGGATTCTGTTAAATGGATCGCTAGTACAAGATGAGCAAGGAAATCCACTGCATTTTATTGCTCAAATTCAAGACATTACAGCTCGAAAAGCAGCTCAAAAAACGTTGGAACTTCAAAGTATAATCATGAATAACATGGCAGGTGGCGTATGTTTAGTCAAAGCCGCAGATCTGACCATCGTCTATACTAATCGTAAATATGATGCGATGTTTGGCTACCTAGAGGGCGAACTTGCAGGTCAACCCGTTGGTATCTTGAATTATGTCGATACACAGGTTACACCCGATGTAAGCGTTCTAGATATCGCCACTCAACTCGATCGAGATGGGGAAGCAAAATATGAAGTCCATAATAGAAAAAAAGATGGTACACTCTTTTGGTGCAGAGTTCATACTTCTAGGTTCGAGCATCCTGAATACGGAACTGTATATGTTGCCGTTCAGCAGGATGTAACAGAGTTACAACTGGCTGAAAAAGCCTTACAAGCTACCACAAATCGCCTCAACTTTCTCCTGAACTACAGCCCAGTTGTTATTTTTAGCTGTAAACCTGATGGAGACTATGGCGCAACCTTCATCAGCGAAAATATTAAAGATGTATTGGGCTACGAAACTAGGGAGTTTTTAGAAGATTCTAAATTTTGGGTGAATCATTTGCATCCAGATGATGTAGACCAAGTATTTCATGGTTTAGCAAATCTATATGTCAATAATTATTATTTCCATGAATACCGTCTTCGTCGCTCCGATGGGGTTTATCGCTGGATACTCAATCAACTTAGATTAATTCGAGATTGTGCAGGTAAACCAGTGGAAATAGTGGGATATTTAATTGATATTAGCGATCGCAAACAAGCTGAGTTGGAACTTCGGCAGGCGAAGGAAGCAGCAGAAGCGGCCAACCAAGCTAAGAGTGTCTTTCTTGCTAATATGAGCCACGAACTTCGCACCCCTCTCAACTCAATTTTAGGATTCACGCAATTAATGAGCTATGAGAATAATCTAACTTCTTCTCTTCAAGAGCGATTGCAGATAATCAATCGTAGTGGTAGACATTTGTTGGACTTAATTAACGATATTTTAGATTTATCCAAAATTGAGAGCGGACGGATGACGCTCAATCCTTCTGACTTTGACTTGATCAATTTACTAACTTCCATTGAAGAAATGTTGCAAGTTAAAGTCCAATCTAAATCATTGCAGCTAATTGTTGAGCGAGAATCCGAGCTTCCCAACTTTGTGCATACTGATGAGAAAAAACTATATCAAGTTTTGGTTAATCTACTCAGTAATGCGCTTAAGTTTACTCAGCAAGGCAGCATTACTTTACGGGTAAGAGCAGAACAAAAAGAAAAACACTCTTGTCGCTTATGTTTTGAAGTTGAAGATACAGGCGTGGGAATTGCGCCAACAGAAATTGATAAATTATTTAAGGTTTTCGTACAAGCCCAAGCGGGGAATAATTTGAGTCAAGGTACTGGGCTTGGTTTAGCAATCAGTCAAAAACTCGTCCAACTCATGGGCGGCCAGATTCAGGTTCAAAGCACTTTGAACCGAGGCAGCACTTTTTCCTTTGAGATTAAAGTGCAGTTATCTCAAATAGCTTCTCTTCCCTCAGAACAGATTAATCAAAGAGTAATTAGTTTAGCTCCTGAACAACCGAATTATCGCCTTCTCGTCGTTGAAGATATAGAAGAAAATCGTCGTTTGTTAGTCGAAATTCTTACCTCGATTGGCTTTGACGTGAGAGAAGCTAAACAGGGAATTGAGGCACTCTCATTGTGGGAGAGTTGGTTGCCACATTTGATTTTTATGGATCTGCGAATGCCGAGCTTAGATGGATATACTGCTACAAAGCGCATTAGAGAAAACCCTAAGAGCCGAGAAACTGTTATTATTGCTTTAACTGCCAGTGTTTTTGAAGAAGATAGAGAGAATGTCCTGACGAATGGGTTTAATGATTTTATCAGCAAACCATTTCAGCAGAGAGATATATTTGATAAGATCGCTCAATATTTGGGAGTGCAGTATATTTACGAAACCGTAGGACAAGCCCCCCAAGAATTATTGGTGGAAACGCTTTCTGTAGAAGATCTATCCGTGATGTCTCCTCAGTGGTTAGAACAAATGTATCAAGCTGCTTACTATCTTGATACGGAAGCTATGAATGAATTAGTCACGCAAATCCCTGAATCTAAAGCAAGTTTGTCTAAGGCGCTAACTGATTCTATTGATAACTTTAATTCTGACCGAATTATGGAGTTAATTAGACCTTTGTTACCGCTGGGGGGGTGACAAAGAGTGCCAAGAGTTAGAGCGCATCAGGGTTGCAGCTCGTATGCCCTGCTGATAGAATCGACGTTTATTTCTAGTTAACTTGCGTTTACTCGCTTAACCTCTAATTTGTAGCGATCGAGATAATTCACCCATTCTTCTCCATCCTGACCGCTACCAAATATACTCCTTCTACGGTATTTTCGGCGCTGGTCTTTCTGGCGAGATACATATTTTTGCAGATGCTTTTTCTGATGAACAAAATTCACGATCGCCCAAAACAATCACTTTATATTCTTTAAGTAATGGTAATACTTGCTGTAGAGCAAGAGTTTGTCCTGAGCTAGTTAGGTTTTAAGTTGACAATTTGTGATTTTTATGCTATGCGTCTGGGGAAACTCAGGCGCTTTTTGCGTATGCGATCGAAGACTTGGCAGATATCGGAGAAAGGCTATAATCTACGATATTAAGTAAAGAGAGGTCTAATTATCATGGCGAGAAAATCAAAGGAATTCGATGAATTATTAAGGGTAAATAGGACGGAAAAGCTCAGAGAGAAAGGTATAGCGGAACTTAAAAAGAAGGTCAAAAAAGCTTACCTGGGAGAAATGCCAGAAAAGATACTTATCGACCCCAAGGACAAAATAAAAATGTCCGAAGTTTTGTATGCTTTTATTGAACCATACTCTGATGGTATTGAGAGTAAAACAGAGCGGTATCAATTGTTGAGTTTGGCTGTGGTAGCATGGAATCTTTCTTTGCTTTCTGAGGATAAACAGCAGGAAGGCATTGAAATGTTGATTAAGGAAGGAACGAAAGGCTCTAACGCCTACGTTCAAGAACAAACAAGAATGGTGATTGATGAATTAATTCAGAGAAAAACTCTTTATTTTGCTGATTATACACAGTTGATAGTTGATTTTAGTCTTCAAGAAACTGACGATGAATATAATATCTCAGTGGCTTCGATTCAATCTGACTCCAACCAAACCTCCTGATTTTTTTCTCATCTGGTGACTAAAATTATAAATAATTGAATCAACGCTTCCAGATTTTCACCTGGAAGCAATCACTAACTGCAACCACAACTATTTCCGCTTAGTAGAAGTCTTCTTCTTCGCCTCTTTCTCAACCTTCTTCGCAGCCTTTTGACCCTGAATCTTAGCTAACCTTGCTTCCTCCTTTTCTTCAGCAATCTTATCGAGATAATAGTGATAATCTCCCAAATAAGTGCGAAACTCACCGTCGCGAATCTCAACAATCTTGTTAGCTACCTGAGAAATAAAATAACGGTCGTGAGATACAATCATTACCGTCCCATCATAATTCTGAATCGCTTCTTCCAGCATTTCCTTAGCCGGAATATCTAGGTGATTTGTCGGTTCATCCAAAATTAGTAAACTAGCTGGACGTAACAGCATCTTAGCTAAAGCTAAACGCGCTTTTTCACCCCCACTCAAAGCCCCAACTTGTTTAAATGCTGTATCACCACTGAACAGAAAACGACCTAATAAAGTGCGGACTTCCTCATTTTTCCAGTCTGGCACTTCATCATGAATAGTTTCTATCACTGTTTTATACAAATCTAAAGCTTCGGCTTGATTTTGTTCAAAGTAACCAGGGATGACATTATGATTGCCTAATTTAACAGTACCGCTTGCGGGTTTTTCCATACCCATAATCATCCGTAGCAGGGTAGATTTCCCCGAACCATTAGGGCCGAGAAAAGCAATGCGATCGCCCCGTTCAATTAACAAATCTGCGCCTAAAAACAGAATCTTGTCATCATAATTATGAACTAAATCTTCAATAATTACTACTTCGCGACCGCTGCGAGGGGATGGAGGAAAACGGAAGTGCAACGTTCTTAAAGCGGCTGTAGGTGCTTCAATCCGCTCAATTTTATCTAATTGTTTCTCGCGGCTTTTTGCTTGAGTGCTCCGAGTCGCACTCGCCCGGAATTTCTCAACAAATGCTTGTTGTTTTTCTAGTTCTTTTTGCTGCCGTTCGTAAGCATTAAGTTGAGCATCTGCGGCTTCCTCTTTTTGTACCAAATATGAGGAATAATTACCCAAATATGTACTAGATACACCCCGTTCAGTTTCAACTATTTGGGTGCAAAGTCGATCCAAAAATTCACGGTCATGGGATACGATTACCATCGGGGTAATCAAAGCTTTGAGGTAGATTTCTAGCCATTCAATGGTTTCGAGGTCAAGATGGTTTGTTGGTTCATCTAAGAGTAAGAGATCCGGTTTTTGCAGCAGAATTTTACCCAAACTCATTCGCATCTGCCAGCCACCGCTGAAGGCACTAACGAGGCGATCGCCATCTTCGGCTTCAAACCCCATTTCGGGCAAGATTTTCTCAATTTGTGCTTCTAAACCGTAGCCATCCAAAGCTTCATAGAGTCGCTGAAGGCGGTCTAATTTATTAATCAGGCGATCTAGTTCTTCTGGAGTAGCCGTTTCCATTTCTCGCTGCACTTCCAGTAGAGATTCGTGAGTTTGGTTGGCTTCTTTGAAGACAGTCCAAAATTCTTCTCTGACAGTGCGAGTGGGGTCTACTTCAAATTCTTGGCTGAGGTAGGCAATATGCAAACTCGCGGGGCGAATTACTTCCCCTGTGGTAGGTTCCACCTCGCCTGCAATAATTTTAAGTTGCGTGGACTTACCGGCACCATTGACACCGACTAAGCCGATGCGATCGCCTGGTTTGACTTCCCAGTTGACATCTTTGAGAACAACGCCATTGGGGTAAATTTTACTGATATGTTCGAGTCGCAGCATTATTTATGAAGGCAAAGGAGGAGGAAAGTTTAGCAGGGGTTGGGATGACAACACTGAGGTCGAGTCAATCTTAACAAATTTTAAAGAACTTTAACGGTTAACTGTTAACCGTTAA
Organism: Kamptonema sp. PCC 6506; assembly: GCF_000180455.1. Taxonomy (NCBI): domain Bacteria; kingdom Bacillati; phylum Cyanobacteriota; class Cyanophyceae; order Oscillatoriales; family Microcoleaceae; genus Kamptonema; species Kamptonema sp. PCC 6506. Next base: position 10,828 of record NZ_CACA01000128.1, on the reverse strand, counting down.
CCGTTAACCGTTAACCGTTAACAATTAGCTACTTTGCCTTTTTAGCCTTCTCGTTGTTGAAGTAGGTTTTAAATATTTCCTTAGCAATCGGTGCAGCCGCAACCGCCCCGAATCCACCATTCTCCACAACAACCGCGATCGCAATTTCTGGTTTCTCCGCCGGCCCAAAAGCCACATACCAGGAGTGAGAAGGCTCTCCCATCACTTCCGACGTACCCGTTTTGCCCCCAGTCAAAGGGATAGAACCATCATTTAACCCTTGTCCCGTCCCTTGTTGCACCACAGCCACTAACCCATCACGAATCACATTCACCGTCTCCGGTTTCATACCAGTTGGTTCTGGTTTAGTCAGCGCAGTATTAGTTTCAGAGGTCAATAGATGAGGCTTGACTCGGTAGCCACCATTGGCGATCGCACTCACCATCACCGCCGCCTCCAGAGGAGTCACCAATACCAAACCCTGACCGATCGCCATCGTCACAGTATCCCCCGCATACCAGGGCTCCCCATACAGCTTCTCTTTCTGTTCGGGAGTCGGAATCGTGCCATTAGAGCCGCCCCCCAATCCCAAAATATTTAAATTAGTCGCTTCCCCAACTCCCAGCAAGTGACCCCACTTAGAAATCTGTTCCGGCCCTGCCGCCATCCCCACTTGGTAATAAAAAGTATTGCTACTGTAGGCCAAAGCATCGCGAAAACCGATATACCCGTAACCACCACTGTGCTCGTTAAATTGAATACCACCCACAGTAATGTAAGCCGAAGTACCAACAATCGAATCCGCAGAAAACTTACCCGACTCAATCGCAGCCGCAGAAGTCACAATCTTGAAAGTGCTACCCGGTGGATAACCTTGTAAAGCCCGGTTCAGAAAAGGCTTATCGTCCCCTTGAAGGCGATCCCATTCCGTTTTAGTCACTTTCCGCGTAAAAATATTCGGGTCAAAATCAGGATGGCTAGCCAATACCAACACGCCCCCCGTTTTCACATTCAGCGCCACCACACCACCCCGGCGATTGCCCAGAGCCTTTTCCGCACTTTTCTGCATCTCCAGGTCTATAGTTAGCTGCACATTCGCACCTCCCTTCGCCGGCTTCTCTCTCAAGGCTCGGCCTTCCTGCTTCTCGCTTACCTGATTGAGAGCATTGACCTCGATCAAGCGTTCGCCCCAGACTCCCGCAATTTTAGGGTTGGCACTCGCTTCAATTCCCATTTGACCTACAACCATTCCCATTGGATATTCGGGGTGATGTTTGAGATCCTCTTCCGTAGCTTCCCCGATATATCCAATCACATGAGCAGCTATATCGCCATTAGGATAATAGCGACTCGACTCAGGTCGCATTTCAACTCCCGGAAATTCTCGTTCGAGCTCGCCCAGCAATACAAACACCGGAGGTGTAACAGATTGAGTCAGCCGCACTGGCCTGTAAGATTGATAACCCGCTTGTTCTAATTTGTAGAGAATATCGCTGACAGGTATATTCAGTAAAGGACTCAGCTTACTTGCCGTCACTTTCCACTGTTCGGGGGACTGTTCCTTTGGCCACAAATACACTGAGCGAGTGAGCCGATTAGCCGCTAAGGGTTTACCGTTGCGATCTAGAATATGACCGCGATTCGATGGCACCGGCACTAGGCGAATGCGATTATTGTCTGCTCGTTCCCGGTGTTGCTTACCTTCACGCAGTTGCAGTTGCACCAAACGGACAACGTGCATACTCATCAAAAAAGTAGCAAGTAGCATCAGTATCACCGCCCGGTATAATCGGCGCGGCGGTTGCTTTGCGCCGTCCTCCTGCACGGTTTTGTCAACTAAGCGGAATCCAGAGCCAAAAGAAAATTCGCGTTCCATTATGACGATAGGTAGATTGCAGATTCTAGATTATTGCTAATCTCCCAAGCACCAGCTCATAGCCAGAAAAATTAGGGTCAAGCTCAGCCAGTTAGGGAAAGGTTGCCATTTTAGCCAACCTATAGGCAACAATACCAAAACTTCAGTCAAGAAGAAACTCAATTGTAAAGCGATCGCCAGAATAATTAGGGGCATCAAATTTTTTAGCTGTTCTCTTAGTAGCAACCGTCAAGCTGACGCAAGACTTTGTTAATTGTTAAAACCATTGCTGAACAAGGATTTTGAGGATGACACTGATTTAACTGATGTTTGTGGTGTTGGCTATTGAAAATCACTGAAATCATCAACAGGGCGCTCAATCCATATTCAAGATTGCTTTTTCTTTTTGCCTCCACCATAACCTTTCTCGCTCTGCCAGAAAAGGGTGTGGCAGAACAACGAGTGTCACTCTGACTTAATCACAGCTAGCAGTCTTCACCTAAATTATAAATTTTAATGGAGGGATCTTGCCATGCTGTTTAATTTTGGAGTCTGGTTAAAAACTGGTGGAATTTTGAGTGCGGCGATCGCGGCTGTAATGGTTGTACCTGTCTTTGCAGAAGAGACAGCCAATTTTGGTACTTTGACCCTATCGCGCGGTTTTCAACCCCCAACAGCAGTTTTGAGAGGTTCTACAGGTGGCTCTTACTCTTTATCTGCCATTGCCAATTCCGATCTCCACAAGAACAAATGTTTGGGATTTGCTGCCCCGACTCCCGATCATATCTTGATTTTGCAGCAGGATTTTTCGCGACTGAGGATTGCGATCGACACTGGAGGAAAAGACACCACTTTACTCATTTCTGGGCCAAACAGCACTATTCACTGCGGAGATGATACAGGCCAGAGTAAAGATGCTAGCATTGCCGATTCTGGCTGGAAAGCTGGTACTTACCGCATCTGGGTGGGTACGATTGAATCTGGATCTAAATACAAATACACCCTTTCAGTACAGGAGTAGAAAATGCTGCTCTCCTCAGACAGGATTTATGCACGCTCGGTCAAAAACCCGGTTTCTGCGTCAATATTTCTCGAAAAAACCGACGATCTTGGTCAGAAACCGAGTTTTTTGCGTAAGTCCGATCGGAGTTGAAGCAAAAGTAATCTTGAAGTCGCTTAAAATCAACATTCCTTCACATCCATTAAGTTTGAAGTCACAGGACGTGAGATCGTTTTTTTGGTAAAATTTAAAGTGGCGTGTTTAACCAAATTTGGTAACTCCTCGTGCTAAAGACCCTTCGAGCCGACTTCAGCATTATCTTCGAGCGCGACCCAGCCGCTCGTAACTGGCTGGAAGTTTTATTTTGCTACCCCGGTCTTCAGGCGTTAGTATTTCACCGTTTTGCCCACTGGCTGTTTATTTTAGGATTTCCCTTCATTCCCCGCTTTATTTCTCATCTAGCTAGGTTTTTGACAGGGATTGAAATCCACCCAGGGGCGACGATCGGTTGCGGTGTATTTATCGATCACGGGATGGGGGTTGTGATTGGTGAAACTGCGATCGTGGGAGACTATGCTCTGATCTACCAAGGCGTTACCCTGGGGGGAACTGGCAAGGAAAGTGGCAAGCGTCACCCTACCCTGGGCGAAAATGTGGTTGTCGGTGCCGGTGCTAAGGTTCTAGGCAATATCCACATTGGCAACAGCGTCCGCATTGGTGCGGGTTCAGTGGTGCTGCGCGATGTCCCTTCTGACTGCACTGTGGTAGGCGTTCCTGGTCGCATTCTCTATCGTTCAGGTGTCCGGGTTGCTCCTCTGGAACACGGAAGCCTCCCTGACTCTGAAGCAGCGGTGATTCGTTCTTTGGTCGATCGCCTTGAAAGCCTGGAACAGCAGGTGCAAAGTCTAAGCAGCGAACTGTCTGCTTGTAAAGAGCCTGCATTGGAATCTGAGTTTGCGCGACAGGCTTTAACTCATGCAAGTGCGGTGGCTTGTCTTGAGAAAGCTCAACTAGCGGTTGCGGCTTCTAGTTGTCGGTTGAAAGATAAAGCGATTCAAGAGTTTTTTGATGGTGCTGGAATTTAATAAATTTCAGGACTTACGTACAATTGAGAAAATAAAACGGGTTTTTGGTTTGAGAGTAGTCGCTAAAGGCAAGAATCTTCTTTCAAAAACCCGATTTTTATGCTAACTGTAAGACTAGCTATACAAATTTACCGCTATCTCGATTTTAAAATTATTTTTAAAATTGATTTTCTGGAATAGGGTTAACTATGTAAACAACTGAAACCCTTGATTTTACGTCAAAGGTTAAAAGGCTAAGGGCTGTGAAGGCAAAGTGAGATAACGCTGATGGGCTGGAGCGACTTGGTATATTTAGCAGTAGGATTCGGACTAGGTTTGGGTAGTAATCGGCTATTTCGTCAGAAACAGCCATCCACCCAGGTAGAAGCACTGCCAGACTTAGAACCTCAACAAACAAACCCCGAACAGTTACAAACTCTCTCGAACCAACTGAAGCAAACACAACTTGCCTACCAGATGGCCGTCGAGATGAGCCAATTTAAGGCAGGCTTTTTGGCGCGGACTTCCCACGAGTTGCGATCGCCACTGAATAGTATGATCGGCACCCTTCAGTTAATTCTGTCGGATTTGTGCGACGATCCCGAAGAAGAGCGAGAATTTGTGCAGCAAGCCCACACCTCAGCCCTGAAAATGGTCGGGCTGATGGATGAAATCATCGCTGTTGCTAAGACTGAGCATGGCACCGAAAAAATGGATATTCAGCCGCTTCAGTTAGCCAAAATTTTCGATGAAGTTGATGACTTAACTTACCTGCAAGCAACTCATCGCGGCATCCGTCTAGAGATATCCCCTCCCGACGCTGAAATTTACGTCCTAGCAGACTTGCGACGCTTAAGACAAGTCCTAGTCAACCTCGTAGACACGGCCATCATTCAGATGGAAGAGGGCAGCATTAACGTTTCTGCCCATGCGTCCCCAGAATCAGGCCTAGTTCATATTTGGGTAGACGATCAGCGCCCCATTAGTGCCTGGAGCGAGTCATGGGATTTGCTCAAGCGTGATTTAGACACAAATGCTCAGACGGCAGAGCATCCTCAATTATCATCAGGACTACGCTTATTGATGAATCAGACTCTTTTAGCTTTAATGAAAGGTCGTTTAGAAGTTCTCGCCTTCCCTTCAGAGTCAGAAGAATCAAATTTTACGCGGACTCAATGCTCTATTCCAATAGCCAATTCCTTAGAAAGCTAATTGCTAATTGCTAATTGCTAATTGCTAATTGCAAACAGTTAACAAATAACAGTTAACAGTTAACAAATAACAAATCTTACTTGCTGAATATAGAGCGGTTCATTTCCAGAATAGGAATAAACAAACTTGCTTCTTCGGCTGTAAGATATTGTTTAATCGCATCTTGCATGATTTGAAAAGTCAGTTCAGAAGTCTTTTTAGCTTGAAAAGAACCCAAAATAGTTTGAAACCAAAGTAAAAGACGATCGCGCAGACGGTTGCGATCGTCAATCAGCAATGCTGCCGCCGAATGCCGTAGTACGCGCACCGTGTCTAACCTCCATTTTGAAGTGAGATCTTGAGAACCCCGGCGCAATAAATCAGGACTCGCAGACAAAATTTTTGTTTCTACATCGCGAATAATTTCTTTTTCCGCAGCTTGAATTTTCTGATAAGCACTCAAGCGTAGATTCAACGATTGGAAGTAATCTTTCAAAAACTGAAGTTCTGATTGAGCAGCATAGCGCCCGTCCGCTTCCACACTCAAATTAGCTAATTGACTTAACATAAAATTAGAATTGTTGATGAGAAATTATTGAACCCAAATAGGAATTATGCACTTCTTCCCTCAAATGCCAAGACGGTAGTGTTACACACAATTATAAGTAAGTCCAATGGCAGAGGAATACTTTTTAGCAGTAAATTTTGTGCCAATTTCTCAGTAAAGACGACAAGCCGGGACATATTTTGTCCCAAACTTATCCACTAAACTCAACCCTACAAAATTAAAATCTAGGCTCCTCTTGTACGAGCAAGATAATCTCCTACCTGCAAGCGTGTTTCATTAAGCTGATTAATAATAGAACGAGTAATCAACTTTCCTTCTTCCACAACAACTTTACCAGTAATTGGGTGCAGCAAGTTTTGTTCAGCGCGGCGACCTATCAAAGCTTCCACGTTGTCAATAGCGTTGATGTACATACCTGTCGGTAATTCCACCACCACTCCATCACCTAAAATCTGAGCCTGACAAGCAAGGCGAGAAGTAGTTTTAGCTGTAGTAATAACCTCTAACGTCCTCTGCTCCCGGCGGCTCATCCCTGATAAAGCATCCATGCCCTCTTTAATATAAACGTGGCAAGTAGCACACATACCCCTACCACCACATTCCTTCAGAACATTAAGTTCTTTCGACAGCAAGGCAGACAGAATATTTGAGTTAGTCAGGACTGCCATTTCCTCAGCAATTGGCTCTAGCTTAATAATTTTGACCATTTTTAATTCTCGATCCTGTCAGGCTAATTCCTTGATAAAGTTAATTTCGATTTCCCCTGAATAATAATCTTAGCTGTTCCCAAAAAAAAGTTAAGATAGCAGAGCAGAATAACCTTCAGGCTCTCTCACCCAGATGACATAGCCTTTTGGAGTTTTTGTAATTACGGTCTTGTCGCCACTCTTGTGCATCTTGGTCGCGATATCGATCGCTTTTTGTGTATCTTTCACAGCCTTAAAAAAGCTGTAAAACTCGCCTTCGACGAAAAGTGCCGCTACAGGGTGTTCCAAATCCGGCACGGTGATATGGCAATGTCGATACTGACTACGAAATTCTATGATTTTGGTAGCGATCGCGCTCCCAGGGTGAAAGGCAGTTTCATACTCAAGCTGATATAACATAAGTTGTACGGTGTGGTTAATTCAACAATCCTAAGTTTTGTCAGAATTCTTCACATAGCATATTTCCATACTATCTTAAAGGCTTTCCTGAAATTGGAGCCATGCAAAATTCTAAGTACCGGATTTTAGGGCTAGTAGGACAAGGCCAGTTTGGTCGAGTTTTTTGTGCCAGCATTCGCCAATCTGGAGGAAAAAATTCGCGCCCAGTTGGTCAACTGGTGGCTCTTAAGGAACTGAGTCACCAACAAGCCCCCACAAGTGAATTCTTGCGAGAACTTTGGTTCCTGATTACGTTACAGCATCCTAATATCGTTGCTTGTATCGCTTTGGAACATACGGCGACAGGGCGGTACCTAGTTATGGACTATTGCGAAGGGGGAACCCTCCGCAGCCTCCTGAAGCAGGATAGAACGCTAAGATTGCTTGAAGGCCTACAGCTAGTAATAGGCGTTTTGGCGGGTTTAGACTACGCTCACCGCCGAGGCGTGGTTCACTGCGACATCAAGCCAGAAAATATTCTGCTGAGTTTGGGGCCAAAAGGCTGGTTGCCCAGGCTATCTGATTTCGGCATTGCCCGCCGTTTACCGGAGATTGGCACTACTCGCCTGCATCAAGAGATTTCGCCAGACGCTACGGTTGGCTCTCCCGCTTACATGGCTCCAGAAAGGTTTTACGGCCTTTATTCGCCCATGTCTGACATTTATGCAGTGGGGATTTTATTATTTGAATTGCTGATGGGCTATCGCCCTTTTAGCGGCACGCCGGGGGATTTGATGTGGGCGCATTTAAATCAGCGCTTGCAATTGCCCGATGTCATACCAGAGCCGTTGCAGGAAGTACTGAAAAAAGCTTTGGAGAAATTGCCAGCTCGCCGCTTTGCTAGTGCTTCTCAAATGGCTCAAGCTTTGCGGCTGGCAATGTACGATCGCGCTGTCAGACAATTGGGCGATCGCTCCATTCCTTGGGAAGGGGATATCGACAATGAGGAAGATGACGAGAGGCGCAAAATCATTAACTTTGAGTTGTCAATTACTGCTTCCCAATTACCAATTTCTCTTCCTGTAAGCATCTTAGTTGCCAATGAAGACTATCTCTACGCTGCTACGGGTTCCCAGGTAATAGTTTTGCCTCAGCCAACTCACAGCCAAGTTGCAGCCAAAATTCAAACCTCTGTATCTTTTCCCGAACCTGTGCTTGGCATTCTGCCGGCCCTCGGCGGCGGCTGTATTCTTACTCAAGAACGACTCTACTGGCTAGGCGATCGCGCCGAGCACCCTGAGTGCATCCTAGATCTCGGCTCAGAACCAATACCTACAGTTTATAAAGCTGCTGTTGATTTTCACAGTCACTATTTAGCAGTAGCTATTCCCGGCGAGTTGCGTTTTTATTCCCTAGCCATAGAAAGCGGCTTGGCAGCTTTAACCCTAAAGCGAACTATTGCGCTAACAGAGCCCAACTTGCCAGAACTAATGTTTTTGGATCGCCGACATTTACTAGCAATTTGGCCTGACACTGAACAAAAACAGCCTCAAACTACTTTTAAAGTTTATAGTCGTCGCGGGACAACGATTGGTTCTGTGCGTTTATTAACCAGTGTTGGGCAAGTTGTCACGCTAGGAAGCCAGTTATTGCCTACTGCCGAGCCTTATACTTTACTAGGAATGCCTCTAGGTTCCAAATCAGCTATTTTGCTAATTAAGTTGTTACCTCTAAAAGTGACACGAATTCCTTTGGAAAATTTACCAACTTGTGCTTGTGTTACCAGTTGGGGATATGTGGTAGCAGATACTCAGGGACAGCTTATAGTTTGCGATCGCGAAGGGAGTCAATTAGGTAATTTTAGTATTCCTGTAGTACCGAAGGCGATCGCACCTTGGGGAAAGACTGGTTTAGCCATTGTTGCTGATAGTGGGTGCATCCATTTTTTAGATGTAAACTTCGAGACAGATCCATGATCGAACCTCAACCACCGATCGCTGCTGTACCAATTGAAAAAAATTCAGAGTCTGCCGAAACAAGTACAGCTTTATCCTTTGCTGAATTTGACTTTGAAACTATCAGCCAAACAATCGTAAAACTGACAGATTTAGAATTTAAGGCAGATAGTGAACTTAATTTCGGCGGACAAGACCTTTCAATTGTGCCTAATTTCTATCTGCATTCTGAGGCTTCACCCATTTTATTTGCAGCTTGGGAAAGCCTTGTAAAGATAGTAGCACACTTGCTTTCTCCTGCCAGTGGATGGTCATCTGATTTACTGCGAACTCCAGACAATATAGCTACTTACGTTACTGAGGAAGCCTGCGAAGTCCTTGATGCTATTGAGTCTCAAATTTTGAGCGAAAATTTAGAAGTAAGGAGTAAGACTCAGTTAAATACTAAGGCTCCAAGCTACGTTTTAATTAAAGAGTTGATTCCCAGATTGCTGTGGTATATTGCCCGAACTTCTGACGATTTGATTCGACTGCTTACGGGTGTAGAAGCTAGAGTTTTCCAACTAGAAAAAGGCTGGATTAAGGGAATGTTAAGATTGACGGCAATTTTGACATTAGATAATATTGCCGCACCTTGGAGTATTGATTTGGCGACAAATCAACCACCGCGATCGCGCCTCAATTCTGAGAGCCTGATTCAATGGAATGATTGCTATTACGCTCAATCTCCTATCGAAAGCGAAAAATTACTTCAACAATTCTTAAAAAGAATTGTTGAAGTAAACCCAGAAATTATAACTTTTACCGAGGCAAGCAACATTGATTTTCTTGAACCTGGAAAAGATTGGCAGTCTGGTAAAATTCAGTTATGTTTGGATTTGGAATTTATTCCTGACACTGAAACAAATATAATTACTCCGACTGGCAAACCCAATGAAATTCCCAACAATTCTCGCATCAATATTTTAGAATTTGCTGCTGGTTTTGAAACTGATTTAGATTCAGATAATTATTCCCAGTATCGACCTGTTTCAGGACTTCAATTTAAGATAACTAATCCAGAAAATATTGAGCTTTATTATCTGACAACAGTGCAGGAACAGTTAGCTAATTTTATAGACGAGTTGCTAAATGTCGATCTGACTAATATTCAGGATGGACAATCAAACGAACTCGAAGTATTAATTTTCGATTTTCCAGATCCAAACTTAGATGATGATTTAGAAGAATTAGAGGATGAAAATGAGACTAATAATCTAGCCGATAAAACCTCTGATTTAAAAAATGAAAACCTGGTTCTCAGCGTAGTAACTTCAGCCTGTGAAGTGGCCAAGCGTTTTCAACAAAGTATGGAGTTATCAGAGGTCAATGCGCGATCGCCTCAGATGTTGATGGCTGACTTGGCTCTTAAACTGTTGTGGGACATCATCCGCAGTTCTTACGAAGTTATGAAGATTCTAGGCGGTGTGCAGGCTCAGGTACTCCAACCTGGAGGCGATTGGCAAACTGGAACGCTTTGCCTGGTGGCAATTCTACAAGTTAATGCTGGTCATAGCCGGTGCAATATAGATGTGGTAACAGGTCAATTGCGGAATTCCAATACAAAACTGCTGGTGTCAAAAGCGATCGCGACATCCCAGGAGAGCGATTTATGCAAATACCCAGTTGAGATCGGTAGCTTGGCAAAGCGGATTATCCGTAAGTTGCGAGAAAGTTCGCCAGAGATCGCGCTTTGGATGGATGGGATGGAGGTTGAGTTGCGATCGGCTACAGCAAGCTCAGCAGATTTACTGCAAACAAACTGGCAATCTGGAGTCATCAAACTCAGTATCGGCTTTGAGTTACTGGAGAAAGACTCAATTTATATATAGATAGACTTGAACTCTGGATCGCCTAAAGCTAGTTGTCGCTGTCTGGCGTTAACCCTAACAGGACTTACGCAAGATTACGTAATACCGCCTCTGTTGGCGGCGTTACTGAATAGTTTTGGGTAAGTCCTGCCTAAAACAGCCTACGAACCAATATGGGACTAAGCCCTAAATAAAGGAGGAGAGGGATAAAAAGGGAAAAGAGAGAAAATGTAGAGAATGGTTGCGATAATTCCCAGCCAGCTCAGCGGGTAGAAGTCTTA
>NZ_CACA01000129.1:0-48090 GCF_000180455.1 Kamptonema sp. PCC 6506 | reverse complement strand
GATAAATGGAGTTTTTGCATAAATATGAGAAGAATATCATCAACAAAAGTGAGACAATTGTCAATCTGTTTATTCTCTCTACTCTTAATAGTTTCCCATTACCTTTATCAACCAATATTTGCTCTGGCACAAATCCCGGCTGATACAACTGAAATGCCAACCAGACTTTTAGAAATACCAGGGATAGACAGGCAAGGAAATTCTACTTCAGTTAACGCCCTCTTGCCAGATTGGACACAAATTTCTTTTTCTCAAATGCCACCCATCAGTCAATCGGGAAGCCTTGAAGCAGGAGAGTACAAGCAGGCTATTGGTTATGATTTGAGTCGAAGTTGGACAGCAGGACAAACTCCAGATCAGTACATTATGTTGGGCGATATTAGCCAAGCTCTACAACCAGAACTACTATCCTTTGGTTTTGTCACGGAACAAGCTGGTTTGAATTTAGATAGCATAGCTTTAAGCGCATTTACTTTAGTTGCCAAGCAGTCGTTAAATCAGTTAATTCAGGCTATCCCTCTTCTCGGTCAATTTAAAGTCGCAGAAATTGCACCAGTGGCGGGACTGCTAACAACAAAAGCTGCTGGCATTGATGTAGGCGATCGCACTTTAGATCGGGTTCTCAGTTCCCATCCACAATTAGGTAATTTGAAACTGGCAGAAATTGACCTGTCTCAGTATTCACTATCTTCAATTCCCAACTTAAGCAGTGCTCAACTTGGCGCATTTTCAGATTGGCAAACAACCTTAATTAAAGACGTACCAGGGCTGAATGTTTTACCTCTATCGAGTTTTCCCAATCCAATTGCAGAAATTGGCAATTTAGTAATGAGAATTGATGCAATTTATGGTCCAGCCGAACGGCGGCGAACTAAGACGATATCAGGCTCCGACGTTCAGGGATTCTCAGTTAACTGCCAAGAAAATGATTGTGCTTACATCGAACTAGACGATCTGGAAAATTCAGGTCGGAACGCTCGCGGTGTTCTGGAAGGCAAGCAATGGATTAGCGGTAAGTACCAGGAAGTCGAGGGCGGCTCGGGCTGTCTTAAAGGTGTCAATGGTGGCAAAGAACCGACAGGAAGATTGCCTTTTGGCAGTGCTTTTAAGGTAGTGGTCATGGAACCTGACGAGCAAACCGATACCGTTGATACGGCTCTATTCTTCCGATTTTGTTCCCCTTGCGGTTGCTCTCCTTATTTTATTGGGCCACTACCCTTTTTCACCTATCGGGTTAATTCTCCCATTTTTGTTGGAGCCTTGGAACCATCCTCTAGCAGCTCTTCCTCTGTAGCAACTGGGGCGGTTCGTGGCTCAGTATCTTCTCCTGTTACAAAAGGTGTAGGTACAGCAGCTAATATTAACGTTCCTTGCCCTCCTAGTGCCACTGCACCAGTGTCAATTGGCAATGTTCAAGGAGTAAATGTTGCCGCTTTGTCGGAGGCGATCGCCAATATCGAAAGCAGCAGTTCTTATGAAACTGTCGGCGTTCATGTTTGCGCTGATGGTGGCAAGAATTGCGGGGTTCCGTTGGGCAAGTACCAGTTTATGAGCTACAACGAGTACGCTGCTAGTTCAATTTCATCTAAACCAGAAGGCGAGCAATTTTTAGCCAAGTTGCAAGGGGGTTATCAACCCACTCAAGCAGAACTTTTTCAATTTTTTCCACCTGCCGATCAAGAAGCTGTTTTTGCTCAAACTATCGCTTCTAAGCTGAATGCTACCTCTCAAGAAAAAGACCCTACTACCGGGAGTTTTTTTAGTGGCGATCGCCTGATTGAGCGAGTAGCTCAAAAACATTTTGGAGGCGATTATTCCAAAGTTGATGGCGGAGCAACGGATACATTTAGTCGTTTAACTCTCTTAAGTTACGGACAGGATGTTTTGAAGCGTTATCGAGGGGGAAGTACAACAGTCGCGGGGTCGAATACTGCTGCTTGCGTTCCTACTTCTAGTGTGGCGCAATCTTCTAATTCTGCGAGTGTTACCCCCGGCGGTCAATCAACAGGTATCAAGCCTGCAAATGGGCTAGTAACCAGGCGCTTTGGGATGCGAACTCGTCCCGTTTCCGGCGTGCGGAAAACCTACAGCGGTATTGCCATTGCGGGCTCAATGGGAAGTCCAATAAAAGCAGTTGATGGTGGGGTTGTCAAGACAGTGGTTTCTAACTGCAAAGAAGGGGTACAAAACTGCGGCGGTGGCTACGGTAACTGGATTGAAATCGATCGCGGCAACGGTCGTACAACTCGGTACGCTTACTTGCGCGAGGGTTCAGTGAAACTCAAAGTTGGCGATCGCATTTCTCAAGGCCAAGTCATAGGCGAACTAGGCAGCACTGGGACAACGGCAGACCCTCGCTTGCACTTTGAAACCCGCATTAATGGAACGGCTGTTAACCCATATCAAGAAGGAATTTGAATTAAACGGAGATGTTCAGCACTATGATTTACTTGAAAAAACGGACAATTCTGTTGAAGTTTACCTGGGGCTTATTAACAGCTTTTTTGGTTTATTTGTTAAGCAGCTTATTCAGCTATTCTCCTGCTTTTAGCCAGCAGCCTCGTAACGCTGATTTCTCTTCAGCTTGCCTTCCAGTTGGTCTAGGCACTCTCAGGACAGAGTTTGTAACTGAAGTAACAGATGGCAACACTCAATATCGCTTGTTCGATGCGTATTTGCAGGGAGATGCCGTGCCATTTTCTGTATTAGTTTCTCTCCAAGAGAATCAGTGTAAATTACTTTATTCCAACCCAACCAACGATTTTTATCCTTACAGCCGTACGGTCAAGCTATCAGTAGCCAAGCAAATCGCTCTGGGAGAATTGCGTTACTCTATCAACAAGGCAGGGAGTATTGATAAGTTTCGCTCTACTTTGCAGCCCAATTTTGGAGATCCGGCTTGGCAATTTTCGGAAGAGGAACTTTGGGCATTTAATCAGATTGGTATTACTGTTCCTTCACTTAGTAAAACCAGTCCAAAGAAGTGATGCCAATACTAAATCAAATGAAGGTAATAGTCCTACAAGCAACAATCAAACTTTTGCTAAAAGCGGATTTAGTAAATCTGCATGGTGTCTTTCATAACCGGATTGGGTATGACATCTACATAGAAATAATTCACGGAGGTTAAAGCAATGTTTAGCAAAAACCAACAGCTAACTTTAGGTGCAGAACAAATAGATAAACCACACATTATAGCTGCAAAGAGAAATTTATTACTATTCTCTCCACCTGCTCATAATCAACTACCAAACCCCGCTTGTAATTCCCTAAATAGTTCCCCGCCTAGAGCCTCATCATTTTTATTTATTGGGCGGTGGTTCCGCTTTGGAGTCATCTTGTTCTTACTGTTATCAGTGCTGTTAGGAACTGCTGGTTGTACCGCCAGTGCTACAACGATTTCTTGGGCACCTGCTGCTAGATTCATCCCTGTTGAAACTGTTCAAGCCATAGTTGCTGAAAATTCTGAGCTTAACCGCCAGGATTCAGCATCAAATGTGTTAGCCTGGGCTGTAAATGGACAAGCAGGCAGGTTAGTTATTTTTAATTTTAACAGCCCTGGAGTTTGCGGTGCAGAAGGTTGCTTATACGCGGCGTATTTATTCAAGAACAATGCTCCTCCTCATCGTGTATTTGCTAGTTACTTAAATCCAAATTTGCCACCGAAAAGACCGCTAATTCAAGTAGTAAATGACCCATCAAAAGCCTCGGATTTGCCTTGTTTGCAAGTACAGCAGCAGTCAAAGAATGGTATGCGGCAGTTATTTTTTTGCTTCAACGGCCACCAGTACCAGTTAGCTAACAGTTCTTTGAGTGAGATTCCAAATCAAAAAAAATAGGCGATGTTAAAGTATTTGAGCTTGACTGTCCGTTAGATATCGCCTATTCTGCACAATAAAAAAATGCCTCGCTCCTTAACTGGATATGAGGCACTTCTTGAAAATAAACTAGCCGAGACGGTTAATCATCTTCTTCCGAATCCAATTCATCCTCCAACTCATCTTCTTCATCTAAGTCGTCCAAATCATCCTCTTCCTCTATTACTTCAGTAGCAATTTTCCGAAGAGTTTTATGATTCCCAGTCTGCTTTTTCCCATTTTCTATTTTCTTAACAATGGGTGGTAGCACTTGAATTTGTGGTTCTGCTGTACCCGGTAATGCAGGAGTTTCAGTGAATCCAGCAATGGTATCGTGCAATCCCCAAATCACATTTTTATGCTGCGGCCGTCCCAGATAGAGTAAGGGAAAATTATCAGCAGTCGGCTTGGTATAGTTAATAGTTTTGCAGCAGTAGCTCTTATTAGAGCCTTCGCCTTCTTTAACTCCTTTGAAGTGAACTTCTAAGATACCCAGGCTTCGCCATTTATCGCTTTTTCCGCTGAAAGGAATTTGGAAATAATCGGCGAATGCTTTTTCCAACAAACGGTAAAATTCGTCTCTAGCTGCTTTAAAGCTCCAAAGTGCGACATTCTTAAATCTGACGACAATAGGCGTGCTGTGTCTGGGACGATTGTTTTTATCTAAAAAGACAACGGCGTGTTCGCTGACAACATCCATTATCTTTTTATCGAGTTGAGCTTTATACTCTTCATACAGCCCGACAATCGCCCCGCCTAAATTAGCAACGTCATTCTTGTAACGAATGTATTCAGGGACGAATCCCAGGACGCATAAGTGGCATTTAGAAAGTAGCAGACCTGTAACATCTTCTGTTAGTCCAATTGTAGTCATTTCTTCTTCTGTTGGCATGACAAACCAATTGGCTTTTTCTAGCTGATCCTCTGGAATTAATATTCCTGCCACTTGTTCGTTAACAACAATGCCATAGGGCAAAATAGGTCGTCTTACTTGATTATGACCAGGTTCTAGGAGCTCGGGGTCAATTTCAAAATCAAAGTCTTCTGAGTCAAATTGAGTTGTGTCTTCTGTGATTTCTGGTTTGACTGGGGTTTTTGTTTTAGCTTTGGTATTAGTTTTAACCATTATAAAAGTTGCTGAAAAGAGCAACTCAGAAAGGCGGTAGCCTTAACTCCTGGAGGGGGAACCTGGCAATATTTGTATTTTTGAAGAGGTTTTATTTCGCCGATGCCAATCTCTGCTTCAACAGCCAGATTTGATTCAAGGGTTAACTGGTTTTTATTGGTGGACTAAAATTGGATCTTAATCGTAAGTTATTTACCGAACATGATATGACATCTGACAGGGGAGTAAGAAGTCATTGCTGACGCTTCTCTAACTGTGTTGTAGCCTCACCAACTAGGGTAAAAGCAGACCACTGATAAGGCTCAGAGTAAATCTTCTTTTTTGTATCTTTGTCTACATAGTTCTTTGTGTTCAACATTGCCTGACGTAAGGCTTCTGCTTTGTCCAATTTTCCAGATTTTGATTGCTCCTTCAATTGTCTATAAAACTCGGTCATTAAGAAGGCTGTTGAGTAGTCATCTACATTCCATAAGGAAACAATCGCGCTGGAAGCTCCAGCACTGATTGCAGACCGAGATAGACCAATTACTCCATCCGCAGTCAGTCGTCCTAGCGCAGTATCGCAAGCGCTTAGAACAATTAACTCAGCTTGTAGCTTCATTTGTGAAATTTCACTGGCAGTGAGCCAACCATCATCGTTTCCAGAAGCATTCAAAGCGATCGCTCCTGGAACTTCTGCCTCTTCCTCACAATTATCTAGTAAGCCGTGTGTTGCCAGATGAATTATGCGAGCCTGAAGCATCTTCTGTCTAACCGCAGTTTCTGTTTTATCCTCCATTGCTTTTCCTTGGAATAACACAGAAGCAATATCTTTTGCTTCTTGCTCTGCTCCTGGTAGTTTATTTAACGTTACATCTTGCGAACAGAATTTGTTTGGTTTTGCATCTTCTATACCCAAAATTAACCAATCTTCGTCTCGTAAAAACTTGGTACTAAATTCACGCTGTTGTTGCCGTTCGCGTAGCATATCCAATGCCTGAATTGAAGGGGCAGTTAAAATGCTGTATTTTTCAATTAGGTATTGTTTTTCCGTCGTATCATAGAGGGCAGCAAAAGGAATTTCAAATAAAGTTCCTTGAGGAATAAAGATAACTTTCTTATCTTCTTTTGATAAAAGCTTATGACCTTTCTTCGGTTCAATTAAAACTTTATAATATTCGGATAAAATTTTTTCTATATCTTCTTGAGAAATTTGTTTGTTTGAGTCTATTTCATTTATATCTTTTTTAGTGCCACGAACTATATAACGTATAAGTGAATTTCCTATAATACCAACTGGTCTATCACCTATTGGTAAATTTTTCCTAACTGTATTAAGTGTTTTTTCCCAACTATTCAGAGGCACTTTTTCAAAGCTTACTTTTTCTTGGTTAGGTCTAACTATCCAAATATAAATTTGACTGTCGTGACCACTTATGTTATTTTCTTTTGCTATATATGAGTAAACTACTAAGGTAGCTTGCTGCTCTTGAGCAATTCTTTTAATGTCTTTAAAGTTCAAAGTAGTAGATACTTCTCTATTAATCTTTAACTGCTTTGCCAAAACATCTACGAAAGCTCTTGCCCTTCCTCTTTCTGCAACTTCTAACGCTAGCTCATACTCACCTTCACCTTCACTTTTACCCTTACTTTCACCTTTACTAATGTAAACTTGTTGGAGATTGAGGTAGGCAGTCTGTTGAGTATCAAATATGAAAACTTTCTCTGTTTCAGTTAACCCCTCTCGGAGTGATTCCCTTACACTTATCGCAGTTTTCAAATTTTGTATGGCTTTATCCAGATTTTCTTGAGCTTCAGCAAATTTTTGTTCTTTTTTAAGAAGATTGCTAATCTGAAAATAAGACACTCCTAATAAATTTAGAGCATTTCCTTCACCAGGTTTATCTTGAATAGATTTTGAAGTATTTAAATGTTCACCAGTAGACGTAATAGTTTTATCATAAAATTCTAGGGAAGAGTTACGACTAGCTATGGAATAGTAAATATAGCCTAAACCGCCATGGCTCGATGCTATTAAACGGCTGTCAGCGATTCCTTTAGCAATTCTCAAACGGTCTTCATAAAGTTTTATTGCTTTTTCCAAATCACCATTATTTTTAAAATTACTACGCTTCCAATAACCGTGGTAAGCACTTCCTAATTCCCCTAGAGCGATCGCCTCTTCTCGTTTATCTTGACCATCTACAGCAGTTTTAAAATGCTCTTCATAGTACACCATGGCTCTTTCGTATTTTTTTTGCATGTGGTGAGCATTACCCAAACTACCTAAAGCAGCTCCTTTTAATTTAAGAAACTCTTTTCGATCTTCTTCAGTTAATTGTCGCTGGTTCTTTAGAACTTCTTTAATAATATTCAAACGTTTCTCATGATGTTTAATTGCTTGTCCATAGTTACCTACGCTATGGTAAACACTTCCCAGTCCCCCTAAAGCTATCGCCTCCGAGTGCTTATCAATGATACCCAGAGAAATTTTTAAGCTTCTTTTGTAGTAAATACGAGCTTTTGAATAGTTCCCCATTGCATAGTAAGCATTTCCCAAGCTACTTAAAGCATCGGTCTCTTCTTTTTTGTTGATTTTTTTAGAAGCAGCAATTATGCGACGTTTATTATGACAATTAATCGCTTGTTTGTAATTTGCTGTTTCATAGTAAACGCTCCCTATATTACCGAGAGTAATTGCTTGTTTCTCAAAATTTTTCTCTGTTTGGTAAACTTTCAGTGCTATATCAAAGCTTTTTAAAGCATCATCATATTGATACTTTTTAGTATATTGTATTCCCTTTAGCAAATAATTTTCTGCTTCTTTAAGAGTATATTTTTGACTGGTAATTGGACTAGAAGTTTTCTTTTGTTCAGTATTTTCGATACAACCCTCTGAGATTTGAGTAGGAATTAGCACAGGAATTTTACTAGGATGTGGGCTAGGAGTTTGCTCGGATTTTTTTTGATGAGGAATTTGCTGATTGTGAAAATCATAAAACAGCAATCCAGTCAAGCCAGCTATGAATAACAAAACCAAAAGAACAGTTCGTGAACGCATAAAATATTACCTTATTATTGTCAAATTATCTTAGCTGCATCCTCAATTCAGATAAATTCTGATTAACTCTTACTGTAAGTGGATGCTCTTTACCGAGTTTTTTTTCAAGGCTTGCTAAGGCTTGCAAATAGAGCGGTTCAGCTTGGGCATATTTTTTCAAAGAAGTGTAGAATTTAGCTAAATCGTTCATACTAACTGACACATCAGGATGCTCATTTCCCAGGAACTTTTGACGCATATTTAATGCTTGAATGTACGTTATTTCTGCCTTTACTAGATCACCCTGCTGGGCATAGATAAATGCTAGGTTGTTAAGGCAGTTTGCTACATCGGGGTGTTCTTCTCCTAATAGGTGTTTAAAAAGTTCCAGTGCTTGTACGCACAAAAGTTCAGCTTCGGCGTAGCGTCCTTGGTCATCGTAAAGCCGTGCCAAGTTATTCAAACTCGTAGCGAGATAAATTTCCTTTTTTGTTCGTTTATAAATGATAATTGCTTGTTCAAACAGAGGTTCAGCTTCGGCGTAGCGTCTCTGAGAGAGATAAAGGTATGCTAGGTTATTAAAACAGTCTGCTACATCCGGATGTTCAGAGCCTAAAAAGCGTTGCTTCATCTCCAATGCTTGGTTGTATAAAGCCTCTGCATCATCGTATTTTCCTTGAAGATTATAAAGAATTGCTAGTTGATTGAGACTGTCAGCTACTTCAGGAACTTCTGCACCTAGCAAACGTTGTCTCATTTCCAACACTTGTTTACACAGCAGTTCGGCTTCTGAATAACGACCTTGTAGCCTGTAAATATATGCTAAATGGTTGATGCTAGTTGCAACATTAAGATGTTCGCTACCGAAGCGTTGCTTGCTCAGGCTAAGACATCTGTCGTACCAGTCAGAGGCTTGTTGGTAAAAAGTCTGTCCTTCGTAAAATCGACCTAGACCCTCAAAAGGTTTGAGTAAATCTGTATCAGTTAAGTAGCAATTTAAGGTTGTGGCAGCTTCCGCCATATGAGGAATAGTAAGTGCCAGTTCTAGAAGCAGGTCGCGAGTTGGAGTTTCTGGAATTTTCTGAGCAACAGCTACCATTGCTTTACAGAACTGCCATTTGAGTTCGTCAGAGTTGGTTATGCTGACTTGTTTTGCTTGGAAGAATTCCCGAATCAGCTGATGCAATTGATAAATGCCTGCTCCCTTGCGCTGTAGCAGGTTCAGGTTGAGCAGGTTATCATCCCGCAGCTCTTCCAGGTCGTCCAAATCTAGCTCTGACAGACACTGCTCTACTAACGACCAAGGGATGGGAGTTAGGGCAAACAAGCTCAGTAAACAACCTAACTGTTTTGTTGGCTCATCTAGTATATCCCAACTTAGTTCAAAGGCAGCGGCAACTCCCAAAGATGCAGTCATGTCTGCGTCAGGTTTAGAGAGCGATCGCTCATCCAATCTCTTTTTCTCCAACCGTTGCTGCATTTCAGCCAGAGAAAGGTCAGGTTTACGGTCAAAATAGCGCCCCACTAGCTCCAATCCCAAGGGTAAGTATCCCAACCAAGCACAAAGTTTTTGGGCATTATCCCGTTGTTGCTGAATGCGCTCTGCTCCTACTAACGATTCTAGTAGTGCTAATGCTGCTGACTCATCTAGCACGTCAATTTCCAACTGTTTGACGGATTTACCCAACCGTAGGCGGGTGGTCATTAGTACTTTGAACCGAGATTCAGCAGGGGGCAAGTAAGGTTTGATGACTTCGTAGTCTGTAACATCATCCAATATCACCAGCACCTTACCCGCAGCCCAATGCGTCCAGCAGAATCCTACCTGACCCGTTAAGTCTAGGTCTTCAGGGGGCTGAAGTTGGAGGCGCGATCGCCCAAACTGGACAATTTGAGTGCCTACATTTAATCCTTTCGCCCGTAACCAGCAGATGCCACCTTGATAGGTTTGCTTGCAAATTAGCGCATATTGCAGTGCCAGTTCCGTTTTACCAATGCCTCCCATGCCTGCGATCGCAGATACCGCTACCCGTTCATTCTCTTGAAGTTGCTGGTGCAGAGTTTCCAGCTCTCGCTCCCGACCGACAAACTGCACCACTCCACTGCGAGGTAAGTTCTCAGGAATTCCCGTCAGTGAAGAATCCGGCTGTTGGTTAGACTGACTGGACGCACTCTGGCGCTTAAACAGATAACCATCCCGCACGCGCATGAAGATGACAGGGGTTGCGAAATCGCGTTTACGATATTGGGTTGGCCCAAGAGCGATCGCACGTCTTGCATATTGAACCGCAATATCAACCGGATCTTCTGCTGCCAACTGTTGATAGAAGCGCAGTGCAAAGCGACTAGCAGTGCTGTTCGTCACTTCATATTGCATGGCTACAACTACAGGTACATTCTGTTGCACAACCTTAGATGCAACTCCCACAAATGCTTGTGATGAAGACAGCATTCCGCCTTCACAAGCTTGTAACATGACTACGCCTGGGCGGTGTTGATTAAACAATTCGCTGAAGTAATCTGCATCCACCCACATTGCCTCATTAAAGTCAGGATCGACTAAAGCTATCTCACCGACTTCTTGTTTACCCTCATTCTTCATCCGTCCATGACCAATGAACTGAAAAATATGAGGGTCTTTTGACAGAATAGTATCAATAGTTTCAGGGTTAGCGGAACTGATAATTGGCAATAATTCCACCCGTTTTGCTTGCTCAACTGCTAGTTTTTCTAATGCTGCTTGGACTGGTTCGTAGGCAACGGGCGGTAAATTAGAAGGAGCAGAGATAATTAAAGCAATTCTCAGCTTTTCATCAGATTCTAGTTGAATTGGTTGTGCGGCAATCCACTGCGATCGCCTGCGAGAGAAAACCAGATCCGGTACTGTTCCCATCCAAATTGTACCTAGATTAGCTCTTGCAGGCACGCACATAAATTCCCAAGGCAGGGCAGCTATTTCAGGCATTCCCTGTTCGTCGATATCCAGTTCAACTCGTAGTAGTTGTTTTTCCTGTTGCACTACCTGATAGTAAAAGTTGACGAAATCTTGGCGCAGCACGTCATCAAACAAGACATCAAATAAGGCTTCTCCGAGCGATCGCACTAAACTAGAATCGTTCAACTCATTATTCTTGGCAGCTTGCAGCAGTGGTGCAATCTCTGGTAGCTTCTCTTGATATCGAAGTGCGCCGCTAGGTTGTCCTTTGTCTTGATGTTGAGCATCCCACTTTTCCACCTGGACGCGATCGCGGTTGGCAACACGAAGGCGATAGGTGTAGTATGTTTTCGCCATAAATTTCCGCCTCTGCCTTTGAGCCTACTTTAACACTAAAATTTCTTAGTATCACCCTTTCGGCAGGTTTAGCTCCCATTTTTCAGCATCGCCACGAGAAAAATGGCTAGCTGCTTCATTTTTCTGCTTCAGTAGTTGTTTCAAATTTTCGGACAAATTGGCAAAAACATCTCGAATATCAGCCGTCAGCCAATTAAGATCGGGTTCAGCCCATACTGTACCCTGCAAACTAATTGATTCAGTTCCTTTGGGTACTTTAAAAACAATTCCGAATTTCGCTGTGCCAATTTTCTGTAGTTCTTGATCCTGAATTCGCCAGTAGCAAGTAGAATTTCCTTCACCGTTTGTCAGAATTTCGGAATGACCGAGATTATATTGATAGGCAGGCATAGCTGAAAATGCCTTAAAGTTACTCTTGCTGGTGACATTGGCCTTGATATCTTCTGGTATCAAGTCCAATAGTTCTGCTAACTTGGAGGAATCCACGCCTACATCCCAGTTTAAGTTACCATTTAATCCCACATCCATGCCCACTCCAAAGTTCATTACTGAGCGCCACTTTTGAGCAGGAAACAAGCTGGTAATAATTGGCTCGCTGCTACCTTTGGGACTAAAATTTAATTCACAGGTTAACCGCCAGAATCGAGCGCCACGTTCAGGAATTAGAGCTACTGTTAGGGTCATATAATAGAAGTCAAACTGTTGTTGCATCTGTTGTTTATAAATGCTATCTAGTTCAGTACCGCTATCTGTAAAGATATTCTCGGTCAGCCGAATTAGTCGATCTCTAGGATTGCCAAAGTTGACTTTAGTTTGAAATAAGCTATCAACTTTGTCTGCATTTATCCCTAGTTTTGTCCCGCCAGCTAAAGTTCCCTCCCATTTCTGAACTTCTTTGAGCAAGTCAGATAACAGGGCATCATTTTCATCGAAGTTTGGTTTGGACATTTCATCAGTCATACATATATCGCTTTTATAACACCAAGTTTTATTGTATTCCATTAGATTAAGGATCGCAGATCAGGTTTAGAAGGAGTTCAAAGTGAGATCGCATCCGCGATCTCACTAAAATGTGGTGTGGCTTTTGGGGTTTACTCCCCTCGCTCGCAATAATGGCAGTCCTTCTACCAAGTTGATAGCTGCTTTCAAACCCGCGATCGCGTACAAAGAAGCTGCATCTGCTCGTTCAGATGTGCTAGCATTAGCTTCTTCTAACAACTTTATTACGCAGTGCTTTCTACCAAAAGTTAGAACTGTTGCCTATAATTGTTCGTTCTTAAGACTGAGCTAATAGTAATTAGTTTTGATTTAAGCTAACTTGTTTGCTAACAATAATTTGTAACTACAAGTCAGATGAATTTTGAGATTAAATTTTTGATCGCGCAGGCTAACTCTACTCCAGTTATCGCTCAAACCCAAAGAAAGATAACCGAGCAACCGATCGACTTTAGTAATTGGAGCACCGGGATCTGGTAAAACTTTTTCGACAATTGATCGGGCGCTAGAAAGTGCAATGGTGCAAGGATTTCCGATTATCCTCTACGATAAAAAAGGCGATCAGCTTAAACTCCACGCACCGATGGCAGCGCGGTATGGCTATCAAGTGTGGGTATTTGCACCGGGAGAAGCCTATTCAGGTATTATTAATCCCCTCGACTTTATGAAATCGCCTCAAGATTCGGTCATGGCTGGAGAAATTGGTCAAGTTATTAATAGGAATGCGAGTTCAGGTAATGGAAAAAGTGACGAATTTTTCTCAAAAGCTGGAGATTTATTAGCTAAAGCACTCCTTCAATTAGTCAAGGGTTCTAAATATCCAGATATGGCGATGCTCTATGCAATTTTGAGGTTGCCAAATTTAGTGAAACGAATTGATTATGCTATCCAATCTCGTCAAATCGATGAGTGGGTAGCCACCAGTTTCAACCAGTTTTTGAGTGCTAAAGAAGCAGAAAAAACTATTTCTGGAATTCTAACGACGGCGGCGGGAACCTTTAGCAGTTTTATCCAAGCTGACCTGTTGCGAGCATTTTTGGGAAAGTCGGACATCCCGACGAAAATAGAAGGTCGACAGATAATTGTTTTTAAATTAGATGATGAACGGCGCTCCGTTGTGGGGCCTCTACTAGCAGCAGCAATTCACCTGCTGGTTGTGTCCAACTTAAGCCATCCTCGGAAAGATCCTCTAATTATTTCACTTGATGAATTTCCCTCCATTCGATTGGATCGGATGCCGCAGTGGATTAATGAATATCGCTCGAATGGAGCTTGTTTTATTCTAGGAATTCAGAGTTTAGAGCAACTATACGAAGGGTATGGAGAGAAAATGGGGGCAGCGATCGCCTCTGCTTGTAGCACTCACATTTTGTTCAATCCTGGTAATACTGACACTGCTAAAAAATACTCCGAACGCTACGGAGAAAAAGAAGTTTTGCTCAAAAGTAAGTCTACCAGCCGTTCTATGGGTGGTCAATCTCAAAGCAATCAATCTATTAGTTGGAACGAGTCGCTTCAAAAAATGCCATTGTTTTCAGTGGATGAGATTTTGCGGTTTCCCCAGGGACGGTGTGTAATTACGAATCCCGGCTACAGTTCCGGCGGCGAGGGGTCAATTCCTTACGCGCTAACCATTCCTATTCCTAAAGCTGATTTGCAGCGGCAAAGTGAGAGTGAGGCCCTCTGGGATGCTCTTGTTAGGCTACGGCTGGAGAGTCGCATCAAACAGGCCAGTCTTGACCAACTAACTGCTGCTTTGTACGATCGCATTGAGGAAGCAGAACGGATGTTACCGCTGCCAGATGCCGGGGGTAACGTTCCATCCCCATCACCAGTGCCACCAGGTTCAGGCAAGAAATTGAGCTACAACCCGTTAGACTCAGTTGTTAGTAAAACTGGGCGTTCCAGGCGGGTTTTTGCCACTGGCGGTATTGGCAAGCGTTAATCTGATGTGGTAGTTTTCTCTTGCGAATGACTGATTTGTTAGTAAGTTTGGCTTAAGCCTTTTGAGGAAAAAGCTTTTACCGTAGATTAACAAGCGATCTCTCTAAAGGATGACACTTGTAGGCTATCTAAATTTCTACCTCGCTAGCTGAAAGTGTTGTTGTTCGGTATCAATGGGTACAGCCAATTGGCTGGGATTGATTAGGAAGTTTAAATCGGTAATTGTAATTACTTGCATAGACAGGTAAGACAGTTATTGCTTACCCGCCAGTGCGACGCTAGTCGCTTGTATGTGCTGGGTTGCCGAAACACTTAGAAAGCATTAGATAGCAATGTCAGTAGACCGAAAAGTTTTGCGATCGCTACTCTCGGTGGCGTTTAGGTCTCAAGGAGCGCGCTCAGAGGAAGCGGCCGCGATTAGCTGCTGTAGCATCTCCAAGTGCTCAGGGGTATCATCCTGCGCACCGCCGCTACCACCTACCCGATCGGCTTCAATGGCCACACCATCGCGGAAGCGAATCTCCAGCCCATGCTCGCAATCCCAATCGCACTCGGCATAGATTAGAAAGTAGGCTCAGCCTTTGACGGTTAACTAGCTTTCTGTAGGTCAGGAAATTCTGTATCATCAGCTACATTTTATTAACCTTTAGGCGCGAGCGCAAAACTTTTCGGTCTACTGAATGTCTTTGGATAAAAATTTCCCCCGTTTAACTTCTTGCATTCGTTAAACGAGGGAAATGAGATCGCTCCTACTTTGTTAGCTTTACTTTCTTAGAAGAAAACAGTTGGGCGATCGCCAAAATTACAGGCAACATAAAATCCCCTTTGCGCCCAAGCTTCAGGGAAGCCTCTAAATCAAGCAGCAGCGACATCGCAGCCGCAAGAGATGTTACGGAAGCACCAGCGACTTCTTTTCTCAGAAAATAGACCCGCTTTGGGTTGCTAATTTGACAAATCCGGGCTATTTCAGCATCTTGCTTAACTCCTCCAACTATCGCTGCTTTCACCCATAACCAAGTTCTAAATTGAGTAATCAGCGTTGCACAAATCGCCAGTGGAAAAGTTCCTATTGCCAAAAGTTCTTGCAGTAAGTAAACTGCTTTTTTAGAGCTATTTTCCTTCATCGCTTCGGCAAGCTGGAGACTATTTTGAGTAGTTGAAGGAATCAGCGCTTGCACTTGCTTTAAAGTGAGGTGTGCGCCGTTGCTATAAGTAGCCAGCTTGTGCAATTCTGATTCGGCGCGAGCCGGATTACTGCCGATCGCAACCGCCAAGTAATCAATGAGATTTGAGTTCAGCGACAGCCCTATTGCCAACGCTTGATTTCGGATAGAATGGGCAATGAGATCCGTTCGCCAAGGAGGGATAAGGTCGAACTCGAACAATTTAGCTTGAGAAAGCAGGGATTTTGCTACCTTCAGGCGTTTGTCAATGGAAGGCGCTACAAAAACCAGGTGCGTCTTTTCCGGCACCTGCGGGAGCAAATTGAGAACCTCCAGCGCCTCTTCAGTAAACTGTTTGAAATTACACCCTTCTACCACTACTAACTTTGCTTTTTCCGTTCCCAAGGCGGGAGTCAGGGCACAGTCAACCGCTTCATTCAATGCCGAAGCATCAAAGCGGTGATAATTGAAGCCAATCCAGGCAGGGTCGAGGTTCTTTTTAAAGGCAGAAAGCTTTTTGTGAATCGCGTGGAGGTCATCCCCTATTAGCAAGCTAATCATGAAGTTTTCTCCTCAAACGACACTTGATAGTGGATACCCGTTGCAGCCAGAAATATTTTCTGCACCTTAGCCGCATTCCGGTTAAACTTGTCAAGGTATGGGGTGGGAACTGCCAGCACCGCTTTCTTTTCCGTCAGTGCTACCAGGGAAGCAGCAGACAGTAAAGCGCGGTTGTTCTCAGAAGTGGCTAAGAGTACCTTTTCCCAAATGGTTTGCTCTTTGGAACGAGGCGATCGCAATTTGGAAGTACGTTCAGATTGACAAGGGTTAGCGATCGCACTATCTGTAGCGTAGGATTTTAATTGTGGGATCTTCGCCAATCCCAGCAAGCAGAGTTCCAACCACAGCGTAGGGTGAGCGCTTTTGCTGAGTTGCCATTCAGAAGTCCGCAACTGTTCGAGGCCATTCGCGATCGCGTTATAGTCCCAAGCATCAGCAATTTCCAGCAGCGCCGAGTGCGAAATGCCGCTAACTAGCATCAGCGAACAGTCTGGGACACTCTTCACCAGCAACAAATCTCGGTAGCAGGCGAGTAGCGACCCCAACAGCATTTTAGGATTCTTCCCGCTGTCAATAAGTTCGCGGGACAGTTGTAGCAGCTTCAGCGCGTCGCCAGTGCCGGCCGATTGTAAAATTGCGACTAAATCGGACTCCGGTATCCGCCCCGACAGTTCCAATACGCGATCGCTAGTAATTTCCTCTCCTAATAAGCTTAACTGGTCGAGTAACTGTAAAGCATCCCTCATTCCACCATTCGCGGCGCGGGCGATCGCAATTTTAGCTGCTTCGGTAATTGCAATTGACTCTTTCTGGGCGATCGTTGTTAACTGCTGGACAATAGATAAAATTGGCAGCGATCGAAATAGAAACGTTTGGCATCGACTGTTAATTGTTGGTAGCACTTTGTGTTGCTCTGTCGTACACAAAATGAACACTACATGATGCGGCGGTTCTTCCAAACATTTTAGAAGAGCGTTGAAAGCCTGGGAACTTAGGCAGTGACATTCATCTAAAATAAACACTCTGTAGCGGCTGATAGCTGGTGCAAAGTGCGATCGCTCAATCAGGCCGCGAGCGTCATCAACACCGTTATGGGAAGCCGCGTCAATTTCAGAAACGTCTAAGCTGTTGCCTTTTTCAATTGAGCGACAGGACTGGCAATTACCACATGGTTTTACAGTAGGTTTGTCTGTATTCGTGCAGTTGAGAGATTTAGCTAAAATGCGAGCCGTTGAAGTTTTGCCCGTTCCTCGTTCGCCAGCAAACAAGTAAGCTGGAGCAATTTTATTAGTTTTGACCGCATTAGAAAGCGTTCTTTGAATGTACTCCTGTCCGGCCAGTTCAGACAAGGTATGAGGGCGGTATTTTTGAGGTAATGCTGCGTACATGATTGAATAGTTAGGTGTAATTTAGACTGAAAAGAGGGGGAAGGGGAAGGGGAGGGGGAAGGTAAAGAAAGGAGAAACTTTTACTTTTATTTCTTCAATAAAAGCTAACGATTATTTCTTCAATAAAAGCTAACAATAACTGAATTTTTTATTCTCCTTCCCCTTCCCCTTCCCCTTCCCCTTCATTCTTTGAAAATTGGCATTAGCAAGTATTTCGTATCCATAAGGATGTTGGGCTTGTCGCGGTTGCCAAAAGGAACTAAAATGGCGGGGCCGTCGTGCTGAGTGAGGTGCATTTGAACTTGAGAGCTAGAAATCGCTTTTGCACCTTCTAAGAGATATTTAATGTTGAAGGAAATTGAAAAATTGTCGTCTGAATTGACGTGCGCTGCCATCTGTTCCAAGCCGTTTCCAAATTCTCTGAACAGCGATAGTGACACTTGCTGTGCTTCGCTATTAATACGAATGCTAAGAGTTTTTTCTTTCTTGTCTGCCAGCACAGCAATTCTCTCTAGTGCTTTGATGAAAGGTGCTTTTTCCAGCGTCACCTGATATTTGAAATCCTGCTGCTGTACTTGGTTTCATCGGTAGCGGTGGCAAACAGTGACCCTTTCAGCCCTTCTTTCAATGTTTCAGGGGGAATGCGAATTGTTTGTGCTGTTTTTACTTCAGGAATGGCAGGGAATTCTTCACTCGAAATTCCTCGAACTTGATAGCGACCGCAAGCAGCTATTAGGGTAGCAACTGGACTGTTATTAACAGCCTCTGGTAAGGTGGTGCTATTCTGGCTATCTTCACCTTCCTGCTTCAAGGCTTCACGGCTAACTAAAGTGATATCTCCGGGCGAGAATTTCCCGACAATATCGCTGAGAAGTCCGACTGGAATAGTC
Source organism: Kamptonema sp. PCC 6506 (assembly GCF_000180455.1). Taxonomy (NCBI): domain Bacteria; kingdom Bacillati; phylum Cyanobacteriota; class Cyanophyceae; order Oscillatoriales; family Microcoleaceae; genus Kamptonema; species Kamptonema sp. PCC 6506. Next base: position 29,854 of record NZ_CACA01000129.1, on the reverse strand, counting down.
ATGTCGCCGGGAGATTGAACGTTGGCCTCAAAAGAGGTTTGAATAGCCAATCTCATGTCGAAGACGGTGAGTTGGACTCGCTGTGTTTTTTTGCAAGCGACTAAGAGGACATTTCCTAATACTGGATGGGTGGGTTTTGCTGGGACAGCTTTGCTAACAAGTTCGAGATGGTTGGCTAAGTTGTCTTGGGTGCAGATTAGCTTAATTTCTGGTGATAAAAGCTGGGGAGAATCGCTATTGGGGGATTGGTGTTCGGATTCTTGTTCAAGTTTAGGCTCATCTTTGACTAAAGGTTTGGTTCGTTCTAAGGTAACACTTGCCTTGGGGTTTATTTTGGAGGAACCGTTTTCTTTGTTTCGTCTTTTAGCTGTATCGCTGCGAGATTTGGTCTGCATCTTTGTGCGTTAAAATAGCTGCTAAACGGGGGCAGCGTTAGCTGCGTAGAGAATAGCTTGTATTAGCAGCTTGTCACTCAACTTTAGATATAGAATTACTCAAAAAAAGCTAATTCAGATAAATCAGCATTCATAGTAGGAATTAACAAAGTGCGATCGAGATATTTATTTCCCCGTTCGCAGGATGTTTCAGGACTAAACAAACAAGCATGACAAGCCGCCCAATGCAAAGAAGTTGTATTTTGTAAGGGGCTATGTTCCGCACATAAAGGGTCAGAAGCACATAAACCAATTTGTTCTAAAGCTTGGTCGATATGACGGCCAAAAGTACCTGGTTCCCCTAAACTGACTAATCCCCCTAGTGTACCTTCGCTATCGGGTGCGGCTGTATAAATCAAGATACCAGCCATTGGGCCATTATCTTCCTTCGGATCTTTTGAGTAAATGCGTTCCCGCAAACTAGCAGCATTGTAACCACATTCTATTACTAATTGTCGCATCAAAGCATGAGCGAAGGAATGAAGTAAAATATAACGAATACCGGGGAAATTAGTATCAGGATCTAAGGAACGCGCCCTGCGCCAACGACGATGGGCTTCTAAGCTTTGTTGTTCGTAAGTTTTTAATCCAGGTGTACTGGATAACCAGTTTTGTAGTTTTTCTTCTTGAAACTGCATAAAAATACCTTCGCCGCGCACTTCTGAAGCTGGAACCCATGTAGGTTCAGAACGACTCAAAGGAGCCCAGTATTCTTCGGGTAATTCTCCTGTTTCAGCATAATCACCAGGAGATTCGATGCGTGTAAAACCAACTAAAGCACGAACTTCTCGCAAGCGTTCTACTAAGACAACTTTTTCAAAATAAGCTTCGTAACCATCAGGGGCGGTGACGGGTGTTAACCAAAAGTCAGCGCTATTCAAACTGGTATCGGCATTAGAAAAAACTTGCCATTCTGGGGTTTTGATATCTTTCACGTCAAGGCATTCGGTTTCACCTGTTTCTTGACGTTTTTGTAAAATTTCTTTCCAGATTTCGGCATCTGAATATTTAGCAAATTCTTTGAGTTGACCGATTTGGCGGAAAGCAGCTAAAATGTCAATTGTAATAGCTTTTTCTAACACCGACCAATGTTTATCAATCAGTTGCCCCAGTTGATTAATAGTAGTGGGAATTGAGAGTACGGAAAGGGTGATAGGAAACCAGCTATTGGATGCACCGAGTAAGATACTTTTCATTTGTTTGGTACATCCATCTTCTGCAAAGTTGCGTAAATGGGGATGGCGACCGCGACATTGAGGCATATTCATTTTACCAAGTTCGCCAAAGGCATCGGACAGTCGGCGAGATTTACCGCAACTATCGCATTTTACTTCAATATCAGTAGCAGAACCAGAAATGCCATATTCATAGAGACGCAGAGAACCTTTGCAATTACTACTACCTCTATGAACGAAGTAGTGCCAGGGAAAATCATCTAAGTGTCCGTGTTGACAAGCTACTAAAAATCTGGCAGGGATAACTGTTGGAGAAAATGTGCGACAATTACTATGAATATAGCGATTTTGGTCGGGTCGATGGCGATCGCGTTTTAACTCAAATAGTCCCGATTTTAAAGGGGCGAGTAATCGACATTGGGGACAAACTACCCAGGTGGGGAAAGGTGAGACGGGAATTCCTACTTTGGCGCTTTCATCAAATAAGTTAGGGATGGTATTGTTTGATTCCGATATAGGCGGCGTTAGCAATTTTTTGACTTGATTACCGATTTCTTTTTGCACTGCTGCTAGTAACCGGGCTTCTCCTAATTCTGAGGCGTGAGTGAGTTCCCAATCATCTAATCCCATTACCATAGTTGATAAGTTGGGTAAATCTACAATAGAACCAATGCCTGAAGAGAATAAAATTTGGCTGGGTCGGAGTTCACCAACTTTGTTTTTAGAAGGGAATTGATTGGTGGTCATTGTATTAACTAATATATGGCGAACCTAAATGATTTGTGCAAATATCTAGCGGTGGTGTCGGTGGCGCGTCCGCCCATCTGACAAGTCAATCGTGGGGGATTGCCCCTACAAGTCTAAATCTATTGGGGTAGTTTCACTCATTGATTGGGTGGGGCGATCGTCATCATCGGGGATGCGATCGTCTAAAATTAATCCAATATTCGGTTCAACATTTCGCAAGGAATTTAAACAAGTAAATGATTGCCAATTGCTTTGTCCTGGTTGTTCTAATAATCCCATTGTCACCCCATCTTTTTTGGTCTGATATCCTAATACTTTTCCTCCCGTCGTATTCGCTGCTTCTGCTAACCAATAGTCTAATTTAGTTTCTAATTCCTGTTTTACTAAATCGCGGGTTTTAGTATCGCCTAATGCCAAAGCGCGATCGCAAATCGCATTCATAGCAGCTTCCACATAAGGATGATGGCGAGAAATCCTACCAGCTTTATCATTCGCGTTTAATTCGCTACCTGCCAAACGCACTAAGGAAACGAATAAAGCAGCTAATCCTCGGTCAAGGGCGCGGGGGGCAAAAGGAGTAATTGAGAGGGCTTCAACGTGCTGATAGAAGGTAGCATGATAATGTTCAAATTGCTCGTAATGGGATAAATCTCTCGGTCGCGCCCAGTTATAAACAGTAAATACTAAACCGGGGAAACTTCGCCCTACCCGCGAGGTCGCTTGAATGTATTCAGCAGTGTTTTTGGGTTGACCTGTCACTACCATTACGCCTAAACGTTTTACGTCTACGCCCACAGAAATCATATTAGTAGCTAGTAAAACATCTAAGGGTTTGCGCTTGTTACTTTTATTGGACTTCTCTGAAGAAAAAGGAGTTTCTAACCAATTTAATACAATGGGAATATCGGTAGAATTTTTGCGCGAGGTCAATTCTTCTACTTCCAGCCTCAGACGTTTTGCTAACCCTCGGCGGTCGGTTTTTCCTAAGCGAGATTGAATGTCATCATCCACTAAACGCCTGGTTCCTCCTAATTCCCGCATGGAGTTAAAATAACCCACTAAGGTCATCCAAGGGTCAACAGAATCGCCATATTTTTCAAACAAATATTGAGAGGCTGCCAATACTGCCGTATAAACGCGAATTAATGCTGCTTTTAATCGCCTTCCTGTGGCACAAATCCCCAAATAGCGCCGACCTGGATAATCCTCTGAAGGCGGACGCTGACAGGAAAAGAAGTTATCTTGAATATCTAAACCTTGGGGGGGAAAAACTTGCACTTGGCGCAAAAATAGGTTATGTACTTGGTCACGCGCCTGTCTAATTGTCGCAGTGGAAGCGATTACTTTTGGGCGAACTATTTTACCGTTAACTTCCCAGGATGCAAGTCGATCTACGGCGGTTTCATAGAGTCCGACTAGGGTTCCCAAAGGGCCACTAATTAAGTGTAATTCATCTTGAATAATTAAATCTGGCGGGCGCAAGGGATTGCTAGGAATTGTTTTAGCAGTGGGGAGTCCGTATTTACTGGGGTGAGAGTTTGTATCTTCGATTTCAGGAGAACGAAAACCGTGACGGGTGCAATATCCGTCTACTTGTCCGAATAGCATTTGTACAGCACCATTCCAAGGCATTTGGGCAAATTTGTCAACAGTTGCTATCACTAATGTTGGCAAACGACGATAGATTTCTTCATCTACAACTACGATGGGTAAACCTTCGGTGGGAGATTGTTTTTGGGTAAATAAACATTTCCCTAAACTATCACCACAGTAAATTAAAGTGCGTCCTTGTCCTTTGGCAAAGGATTCTACTTTAATATGTTGTTTGCCGGGGTCAATTTGAGAACCACACCAAGGACAGTTAGTTAATTGATGGGGGGAACCGCTGCTAGTGGGTTGGTATTGTCCGAGTTTTTGTTTGAGAAATTCATTGCTTTGTTCGGTTCGGTTTGGTGTGGTTTTCATCCCTACCCATAACCCAATTCTAAACGGTTCTTTTCCCCATTTATTTTCATCTTGACGGCGGATTTCTTCACAGGCACAAATTAAGGTTGTGGCGCGTTGAAATTGTTGTAATGTTAAGAGGCGGAGGGTGTAGCGCATGAGGACAGCAACGCCTGCTGCGCCGGAACGTCCGGCAATATCTCCTTGCAATCTTCTCAGTCCAATGGTGTAGGCTGTTAATCCTAGATAGGCTTCGGTTTTACCGCCGCCAGTGGGGAACCAAAGTAAATCTGCGATCGCATCTGTGGGATGACATCGATCTGGGTGGTCTAATTCGGTGATACTGGGAAGATTTAGCAGGATAAAAGCTAACTGAAACGGTCTCCAGGTGCGATTCTTGGGAATATCAATATTATCCCATTCGCTGGCTTCGCCGCGCCGTTTATTTTCTGCATAAATTGAGTGAATCCGCTGTTGCCACATTGCCAAATTCATAAATCGGAAGGCTTCAGTGGCGTTAGAATCTGTTTGTAATAAGTCAATTCCTGCGTGAATACGATCGCAAGTTATTTGACAATTTGCCAATGCCGATTTTGCCGCATCCTGATAATCGCCTAAATCGGCGGCGGGGTCGGCAATTTTCGCATTTTGTTGGGTAATCCATTCACTATAAGCAATAGTTAAAGAACTTAAAGCAGTTGATAAATCGGGAATTTCTGCTAGTTCTTTCATATCTAAAATTAATCCCGCCAGTCCCGGTATTTCCTCAATAGTTGGCGGCGTAGTTTGGGGAACTTCGTAGGCGGGGACGACTTTAGTAGCAAGGCGGATAGCCCGATGCCTTTGGCTGGCTTCGCGATCGCACTTTCCGCCTAAAAGTTCTGCGTGTACGCCTGTCCCGTGTCCAACGGCAAATTCTATGCAGTCGCGGTACTGCATCGCCATTGCTTGTTCTTCGGCAAATAAGACGGGGTTGAGTTTACCGAGTTGGCGTTTCAGTCGCCGTTTAATGAAAATATCGGGATAATTGGGGTCGGCAGATTCAACGCTTAGTTCTGGTTGAAATAACCAAGCGCTATCGCGTCTAATTTCCGGTTCTTTTTGTCCATTAACTAAGAAGAGAGTCACGATCCAATCTTGATGCTGTTGACGAATTTGACCTTGAACAAATACTGCTTTTTCTGGATCGATTTGCCAAGGATTAATCGTACCTACTTTTAAGATAATATCCGGTGAGGTTCCTCGAATCGGGTAGCGTCGCCACAAGGTTTTTGCTTCGCCAGTCGAAGTTTGGGCGCTTTCGCTTTTCTCTCTTTCGTATTGTCCCCACCCTGCTTTTACTTTAATTATTTTGGCATTTCCATCAACACAAAAAGTCATGCCAATTGCGGAGGGAAACATTTTCTCGGCGGGGAGAATGTTACTTTCGGTTGTGCCTTCTTCTAAAGTACCGCTACCGGAAATGGCTAATTCATCCATTTGTTCGGGCGTTTCTTCCAGTTCTTCGGGTACAATATGCCGATCGCTAGGTGCGATTAATCCGACGAGGTAGCGATCGCTAACTCGCATTTCGTCTATCTCTTCATAGTCTCCTCCCGCTGGGCCGAGTAAATCATTTAATATTGCTTTTTCTAATTTTGCCCGAATTTGATAATAACTTATGGTTGGTAAAATAGAAGGAGAATTGTTTTCAATATTTGGATGGGTATTGTCTTCAATATTTGGATGGGTATTGTCTTCAATATTTGGATGGGTATTGAAATAATGTACAACTTTTTGAGCAATGTTATCGGACATGGTAGGATTTTCTAAGTCGATGACATCGCTATCATCTAAGCTAAGATCCTTTAATAAAACTGCTAAATGTTGTTCGTTGGCAGAAATGACGCTACTCCAATCTAGTTGGGCGGCGCGATTTTTTAACTGTTCGTTAATCGCTGCGAGGTCTAAGTTGCCAGGTAGTATAGCAGGGAGTTGGATAATATTCATAACATTGCAATATTTCGTAATATTTATAAATTAGCAATTTAGCCTTTTAGCATAATACCACATTTAAATACGTAGGGTGCGTCACGGCTACGCTTAACGCACAATCTTTCACTAAATGTGATAGTTTTAAATTGCACCTTTATATTAAATCGTCTATTGTGGCTAAGGATCGTTTTCATCAAGTTGTTAAGACGGCTCTTACTAAGGATGGGTGGAATGTTACTCACGATCCACTTAAAATTAAAGTGGGCGGTGTAGATATGGAAATTGACTTGGGGGCAGAACGATTACTGGCAGCAGAGCGAGGAAATGAGAAAATTGCGGTGGAAGTCAAAAGTTTTTTAGCTAGTGCATCGGCAATTTCTGAGTTTCATACAGCACTGGGGCAGTTTATTAACTATCGGGCTGCATTGCGTCGTGAAGAACCCGATCGCATTCTCTATTTAGCCATACCCGATTTAATCTATAACAGCTTCTTTCAACTTGATTTTCCAGCATCAATGCTGCAAGAAAATTCCGTAAAATTGATTATTTACGACATTGAACTGGAGCAAATTTCACAATGGAAAAACTAACGGATCAATTAACCAACTATCAGCAAATTGTACAGCAATTATTGATGGGTTACGCAGAAATTAAGCCAGCTTATGGTGATATTGAAGTTGAAACTATCTTTGATACACAGCGAAATCACTATCAAATTGTGCATCTGGGTTGGCAGCATAAACGCTGGGTGCATGATTGTATAATACATCTTGATATTCGCAATGAGAAAATCTGGATTTTTTACAATTCAACAGAACATGATATTGCAGCAGATTTAGTCAATTTTGGTGTACCAAAACAAGATATTGTGTTAGGTTTTTATCCTCCTTTCATGCGGGAATTGAGTGATTATGCAGTGGGCTAAAAGTAGAATAAATTTCGTAGTAAGCACTTTAGTGCTAGAGGGACTAAAGTCCCTACTACGAACATTTTACGTTTGTAGTAAGCACTTTAGTGCGATAAGGACTGAAGTCCCTACTACGAACGTTTGTTTCATCTGCTAATCAAAATAAGCTTAACTGTCCCTCAGATGATACCTGTTTTTTAGCAGTTTTCCCCCCACTTTTCCCCTTTTTCTTCCCTTTATCGTGCAACCCTTGGGCTTTTTCTTCGTCGTAGCGTTCGTGATTCAGCAGCAAGAGTCTATCTAGCACTTCCCGCCGTGCGGTTTCGCTGATGGTGTAGCGCAATCCTTGTTTGGTTTCGTGGAAGTCATGCCCTAAGTCTATGTCTTGCCAACCGTAGGCGGCGGCGACGGCGTTATCCATTTCTACGTGCAATTCTTGCAGTTGTTGAATATCGGCGGCGGTTTCGTCGGGGTTGTGGAAGCGGTTGTAGGTTTTGGTTAATCCTTCTTGGCGATAAAGCATGATGGATTGGCGGTGGGTGTAATATTTTTCGCCAATGCCTTCTAGGTTTGAAGTTGATGAGGGGAAAGGGAAGGTTTCAAAAGATTCCTGTGGGAAGTAAGTATTCCGAGTTTCATGAGTAGTTGTGCCTGGTCTATGCGCCCATAAATCATGCAACGAAGATGAAAGGATTGCAAAGTCAGAAAAGCTTTGTGATGCAATAACAACTAAGCGATCAGAAAATACCTGATTTTTTCGTACAGGTACGAGAAAATGATGGGCGCTGACACGGGCAGTTACCATTACCCGATCCAAATCTGAAATCGCATCATAGAGTTCTGCACGAATTCGCCAAAATTGCCACCATGCGGCGGCGGCGACATCAGCAGCTTTCATCTCTCTCTCAGGCTTAACCTTCTCTTCTAAAATTGCCAAACAATCAGGATAATCAACCGCATAAGGTTTGCCCTTTGGCTTTTTCGGATCGTCATGTTCAGCATCCAACGGCCAATCCTTAAAATTAATCACCCAACGACTAGGAGATTGATTTGGGCGAGAATTCAAATCCTCACCATTCAAATAAGGAAATAAAACATTTTTGTTACAAGGGTCTTTTTCAATTAATGCTTGGGCTTCTTCTAGAGTCAAGACAAAACCCATACCCAGCACTAACGAACCAATAAAAGATTTATCCTGATTAGCTACTAACCGATGAGGATTACCTACAGCTTTACCCAGAGTTGTCAAAAGAGCTGTAATTCCATCAACAGGCTTTTCATCTAAAATAAACTTCCCCTGCCAATTACCTTTTCGTAACCAGACATAAGCGACTTCTAAACTAGCAGTTCCTTCCCATTTCCGACTAGGAACAGTACGGATGATTACACAACCATTAGCAACTAATTGGTCTAAACCTACTTCACGGGTATCCCCTTGAGCAATCGTATTTGTTGCAACTAAACCAAACCCTCCATTAAAACTAAGTAACTGTTGCGCCTTTAAGAAGAAGTAAGCACATAAATCAGCATTTCCTCTCTTTCCATTGGCAATTCTTTCTACCAGAAAATCTCGATAATCCGTGCCGAGTACACCCGTAATCTTTTTCCCTCCCTGAAACGGAGGATTCCCCACTAAAGCCGCAAACCCCTTGGGTGCTGAATCATCCAAAAACACCTCTGGAAACTCCAGATGCCAGTGAAACGGACGCAACTTCTCCAAATCAGGCAGCACCTGACGCATCCGTTCGGAAACACTTGCACCATCCCGAAACACCGTTAACAGCGTTTGCCTTAACCCTTCTCGCTCCGTCTCAGACAAGTCATTAAAATAACTAGCAACCAGCAAATCGCAGCCATCGCGCAAATCATTGGCGATCGCATTTGCTTTCGCCAACAAATAAGCCTTCTCCGTTTGGTCTTGCGCCGTCATCCCAGGTTTCGCTGCAATTTGCCGCCGCAACTCAATTACCTGTTCAACCTCCCGGCGAATCTTATCGGCAAACAAAGCAGGCGTACCAGTCGTGTCCAAATTCCAGTAGCGCAACTGTTCCAAATTCACCCCAACCAGCGAATCCCCCCACTTGAAGGCATGATCTAAAAACGTAAACGGACGCCCTTTCGCTAACGTAATCAGCCACAGCGATAACTTCGCCATCTCCACCGCTAGTGGATTTTTATCCACCCCGTAGAGACAGCGTTCCGCCACAATCCGCCGCGCCACCGCCAACCGTTCGTCACTATCTTTCGGAATCGGACACTCATCAGGACGAAACTTAGATAAAGTCCCCTCCGGCGCAATCACTACCTGACCCGGATTTTCCCGTTCCAACCCTTCCCACGCCTCCACCAAACGTTCCGCCAAATAGCGACAAGTCTGCACCAAAAACGCCCCACTCCCCATCGCCATATCGCAGACTTTGAGTTGCAGTAACTCCTTCGCTGACTTGAGCCGCCACTGTTCCTTCGGCTTTCCCTCAGCCACCCCTTCATAAACCAACGGTTCCAGGGTATATTGCACGATCGGCTCAGTTAAACTGCGCGGTGTATAATGCGTCCCCGTTTCCCGACGATTTGAACCTTGGGTGACGTAGACACTGCCCTCTGGAATCACCATTGGGTACTCCAGCGTGTCCAGGCGAATCAATCCGGCAAACGGCAAAACGCGCTGATACAATTCCCCATCATTATTGCAAGCCGCCCGCAACCGCTCCTGCACCCTTGGCAAAATCCCCACTGAGAGAGCCTTACGCAGGGCAGCAGGGGACTTATTCGACTGCTCTTTGACAAATTTGACCAAATCCTCCTCCCCCTTGGCTTGCAGCCGCTCCAACTCCAAAAGCGCCACCTCTGGTTCCCGTTCCCGCGTCCCAATCAATCCTAAAACCGGAGACGTTGCCCTGACTGCGGTATGGTCGAGCAAGCCTTCATAGACATGACCGATTTGCTCAATATCCAGCGCCCGAAACGAAAGTCGGCGCGGTTCCAGCGTCCCACCCACTCTGATTTGCAAAATTTGCAACGCTTCCAACAAATGCAACACAATCCGATTGTTCACCGGGATAGGTTCAGCAGAAATCTCCTGCCAGCGAGTTCCCCGCACTCGCCCCTCCAAAAACGGGAATCTGTCCGGGTCAAACAAACTCCCCCCATAAGCAGGAACATCCAGCAAATCGTGGCGAATTCCCCCATGCACAGCGCGAAACGTCGCCAACAAGCGACACCAGGCATCGCTGCGGCGTTCCAACACTTCCTCGCCAAACTTATCCGCATCGCTGCGTAACTTGGCCGCGATCGTAGAAACGGCATAATATTCGTTATAAAGCGCTTCTCCCCCCGCCGAAGGAATCAACTTCCGTTCCTCGGCTGAAAACAGAAACACCAAACGCATCATCACCGTCAGCGCCGCTTCATAAAGCTGAGTTTCCGAGATATTTTGTAAAAGACTGCGATTTCTATCCTGGTCGATGCGGTCTAACGCCTGTACCAGCACCTCCACCGCCTGACGCACCTGATACCCCAGTTGGTCTGTAACCTCCTGCTGGTCTGTGACACTTTGAGTTAGCAAGGTTTCCAGCGTCTCCGAGTCATCCACCCCAAAAAACCGCCTCACCCCCAACAAACTGCGAAACGCCCGCAGCGTCAAATGTTCTTCCAACCACAGCGTCCCGTACCAAGAAATAAAACCCGTCGTTTCCCCTCTAGGCGCATTAACTAACATCCAATGTTCGCCATTTGTCACCAATCCCAACCGCACATTAGCAGCGTGCAATAATTCCATCATCCGAGTCGCCGGACTCGCTTTCCAGCGTTGTCCTGCCAAAGGTTTCTCCAAATCCTGTTCGGCAGGTACAATCTGAACTAATAGCCGGGGTGTCCCTGTATTGGGTGTTTCTTGAGGATTAACAATTACCCAATCTGGCCGGAGAGTTTCGCCCTGTTCTGCAACAGTGGTTTGCAACCCAGGCGGAATGCGCTGCCCTTCTAACAATACCTCTTCCGGCAATTCCAAAGTCTGCCGCAAAACAAATTCCACCCAAGCGCGATGAATCGCTTTTTCAGGACGCGCCCCCAGTTGATTATCCTGCCATTCTTCATAGGCTAACCGTAACAGCTTAAAATGTTCCGAGTCATGGGCATCTAACCCACTGGGAAACACTTTCAGCAATACGGGTAAACTTAAAAAAGGCCCGGAAGCTTCAACCAGAGATAACCATTCGGCGTGGTGACGTGCGGTAGACATGATGGGTAATGGGGAGTGGGGAGTGGGGAGTAGGGAGTGGTGCAAGAGTTAGGATTTTTGCTCCCTCAATCCCTACACAGATAGGGTTATATGGAGTTTCATCATTACTTATGCAGGACTACCGGGAGTCGGGAGTCGGGAGTGGGGAGTCGGGAGTGGGGTTTTTATTGCTGTTGAATGGCGCTGACTAAGATACCTAAAATTTTCTTGATATCCTTAATATAATATTCGCTTAAATCGATCGAAATTACTTTATCCTGTAACTTTAAAAATTGCCAAATCGTGCCGATGGTGATGACTCCATAAATACTTTTAATTTGATTTCCTTGTAGTTCGTTAAATAACTGTGCTGCTACCATTTCCGCAATACACTGCGCCAACCCCGATTTTAAGTTTTCATTCTTCGTCTCCACCAGCGTAATTACCGGGGCGCGAACAAATAACTGTTCTTTCGATGAACTAATGATAAAATCACAAAACCCATTTAAACCTTGTTGGACATCAACCGTAAAGTCCACCCCCGAAAATAAGCTAATTTGACCCTTAAATTTGCGCCTTATCTCTAACAAAACTGGAGTAATAATCATTTCTGAACGGGCTTTTTCCGTATTAATCGCCACCGCCAAATCAACATTTTCACCTAGAATTGTCACCAGTAAATCGCTACATTCTGCTTCCGGTACATCCGCAAACATTCCCGACGCTTCATTCACCGTCAATCCAAACCGTTGACTTACTTCATTTAACTTAAAATCGCTGTACGCCATTTGTTTTATCTCCATTTGCACTAAAGTGCTTACTACGAACTTGTTTGTAGTAGGCACTTCAGTGCCTTTATTGATATTAATTTACCTCACAAGTTTCTGCGGAACTAAATATGTCACCGCCAAAGGAAACAATCGCGGCGTTGGATTAGCAAATCTCGCCCTAATCAGATCCGTTTCCTGTTCAATCTCGCGAGGAATTTGCTCAATCCTCAACTTTAAACTATTGACATTTCGCTCAAATTGTGCTTTTTCCTCCGTATTAAATAACTCCAATTGCTTAAACTCCGGTTCAACAAACTCTTTTTCAATACTAAGCTTTAACTCAGTTAAAATAGCCGTAATATCCGCCACCTCTTTATCAGCCCGGTTCTGCAAATCCCGTTGTAAACTAGCAGTTCTATCACTCATCCGCGCCTGCAAAGTTTTCAGCAATTCATCGGCATAATTCGGCCAAATTTCGGCTAATTTTTGTTGAACGCTATCTGGCGCTGCGTCTGGTAAAACTGCATTTAACGCCCCTTGCAATTGCATCACTTTTAACCGGGTAAATTTCCCATCCTTCAACATTCCCCCCGCCGTAATCACCTCTTCATGTAACCGTTGTTGGTCGGTTCCTAAAATCACCAATCTACCATAAGCAACCACCGCCGGAGTTTCCAACCCCGAACTAGCAGAAACTAACCTCGCCGTCACGCGATGCAAGCATTTTCTTTCCTCCCCAGACCACACCTCAGCCCGCAACAAGCGCAAACACATTTGTACTAACCGATGATTCAAATGTGCTAACACCACATTATCTTTACCCTGGGCTAATTCCGGGTCAAAAACAATGGGGCGAATCTCCTTGGTATGGGGATGGGCTAACCCTTCGCTACACATCGCCCAACTGCTTTTTAGGGCTGGTAAATAAAAAGCTTTTCCCTTTAAACCTACTATCTGAGTTTCTATCAGTGGCGGTTGTTCTGCTAACTCTAACCCAATTTTTACTACTGATTCTATATTATCAGGAGTCAACCGTAAATTCTGGCGAGTTTCGTTTAATTGTTCGCGCAATTTATCAATCTGTTCTCTCACTTTGCGCTCAAACTTTAACATCCGTCGCACAGGTTCCGATTCCCGTTCAGATTTGCTAGTATCTAAAGTAGTCCGATATCCTAACATTGCTTCTTCTACTTGCTGGGCAATCACCATACCCACTTTACCCAAATCTTCTCTGATATTATTAACTTTTAATGCCGCCCGCATTAAAAATTCTAAATCACCTTCTAAATCACCCGGTTTAGTTCCCGTTACCGAATTTTGTTTATAATCTTTGCCGACAAAATGATAAACTAAAACCTCCTGAGCTTTTTGTCCGTGACGGTCAATTCTGCCATTCCGCTGTTCCATCCGATTCGGATTCCAAGGAATTTCATAATGAATCAACTTAGAACAATAATTCTGTAAATCTAACCCTTCCGAAGCTGCATCAGTTGCCAGTAAAATCCTCACAGGCGAAATATCAGGGTCGGTTTGAAAAGCGGCTTTGACTTTTTCCCTATCTTCCGAAACCATGCCGCCATAAAGAGTCATCAATCTGTCTCCTTCGATTAATCTTTCGGCTGCTAATAAATTATACAACCATTTTTGAGTGGCGCGATATTCGGTGAAAATAATAACCCGTTCTTTCGACCATTTTCCATTAGGTTTAATCTGAGTATGAATCCACTTCAATAACTCTTGAGCTTTGGCATCCGGTCGTTTGGCGGCATCTTCTGCCCAGTCTCGCATTTCTTGTAATAATTGTTGTTCTGCTGGCGAAAGTGGGCGAAACAATCTGCTAGTATTAGTAATTGCTTCATCGGTTGCTTCTTCGTAAACCGCATCATCGGCAAATTCTTCTTCAACTTGCTCTAATTGACGGCGTAAAATTCCCTCAGTTGGTCGTGATAAAGTGGTAGCAGTCCGGCGACGGGCTGAAGTTAAAGATTTTTCGTGCTGGGCTAAGGTAATCGCAAAAGCTTCGGGTGAAGAAAACAAGCGTTTCTTTAACAGTTTTAAAACAAATTCAGTAGCATACTTTTCTGTATTATCTGCCACACCTTTACCGCGTAATTCGGTGTAATGTTTTAAAGCTGCGTGCGCCCTCCGTTCTCCGGCGGGATAATCTACTAAAATAGGTGCTAAATTCCGTACTGGAAATAGAGGCGAACCATCCCAGTTTTGCATCTCCTGTTTCAGTCGCCGCACCATGACAACTTGCAGTTGGTTTTTGTCAGGAGAAACACCCCTAGCAAATCTTTGGGAGTCTAACAATTCTAATAAAGCGGTGAAACTTTCGGGATAACCGTTATGGGGAGTTGCGGTTAAAAATAATTTGTGTTCAAAATGAGGAACTAATAATCTAATTGTAGTGGTTCGGAGCGAGTCAACTGCATATTTTCCGCCGCCGGATGGTGCGACGTTGTGTGCTTCATCGACAATCAGCAAGTCAAAACGGCGGGGATAGAGGGGTTCGCCTTCGGCGGGGAGGAGTTCGCGAAAAAGACGCAGGGGGCGATCGCGCTTGATAAAATCGATCGAGGTAATCAATCTGGGAAAATGCTGCCAAGGATTAACATGAATCCCGCGAGAACGCCGTAACTCCTTCATCAAGTTACTATCCACAATCCGAAAATCTAAACCAAATTTATCCCGCATTTGGTCACGCCATTGAATTTGTAGCGCTGAAGGGCAGATAATCAAAATACGGCGGCAACGATGGCGAATTGTCAACTCCTGCGCGACTAATCCCGCCTCAATGGTTTTCCCTAATCCTACATCATCAGCAATTAGTAAGTTAACGCGGGGCATTTGAATGGCACGCACAACGGGGTCAAGCTGATAATCTTCAATATCAATACCGCTGCGAAAGGGAGATTGTATAGTACGAATATCAGCAGTTGAAGCGCCCCCCCAGCGTACCGCATCCAAAAAAGCGTCTAATTTAGCGGGTTCATCAAAACCTGTAGGTGGCGGTAGTTCCATCCGTTCGCGAATAAAAGCCCCCGGTTCTAATTCCCAGATTACCTGTAATTCTTCTCCCAAAGCATCATCTTCCACAGAGGAAAGCATCACCAGGTTTTGCAACTGCTGTAACCCTGGTAGCATGGGATTAACAGGTATGGCAGTGGGCCGGATTTCGGTGACGACGTATTGGCGCGATCGCACTTTGACTAGCTGACCCAGTTCTGGAATTGCTCTAGTTAAACTCATACCCTCCTCTGGGAAACTTTGACACTAATTCCGTCTGTGTGGCACTCTTTTAAGTTGTGCAACTTTTTTGGTGAGATAAAGAGTGCGATCGCAACCTAACAATTTTCTCAGCTTTTAGTTCTGTATTGGTATGTACTCCCTGCTTTGTTTTAATCGCTCTTGAGTACGATTAAAAAATAGCACATTCCAAGGGCGATCGTCTTGTCAGACTGCAAGCAAGTAGGAGTAGCCAGCGTTCGACGGCTCGCGCTCAGCCGGAACCGTCGAAGTCCCCAGGCATCGCCCTTAAACTCTAAAAGTGCCATTCAGCCAATATAAACTAGGCTTACTTAGTAACAAAAACCCGCTGCTTCGCACGACTACAACTCACGTACATAAGCTGATTGTGCGCTCGAATACTGTCGCGGTATTCTTTAATAAATTGAGATTTTTGACAAGGAAAAACTTGAGCAAGATACAGCAATTTAGTAGCAACTTTCCTGCCGATATCACTGCTGTCAATTCCCACCTCCGTGAAGGTAGATCCTTGAGAATTATGCACAGTAATTGCCCAACAATTTCTCATGTCTGCAAAGATTTCACAATGGTTATACCATGCAAAGGATGCGAAAGCAGTCGGGGTCTTGAGGGAAAGTAGAAGAGAACTTTTTTAAGGCATATTTCAACAGCGTTTCTTCTCTGACTAGGAAAGCTCCGTTTTTTTTATCAAAGCTGAATTTGGAGAAGGGTTGGAATGCTTTTTTGCTCTTGACAGCCGTGCGGCAAGCTGTTATAAATTCTAGCAGAGGGCTACCCGCACCTTGCCTAACAACCTCTGTTAAAATGGCTTTTTCAGGGATGTTGAAAGCTTGAGATTTTTTCTCTTCTATTTCGCCATTAACAGGAGGCAATTGTGCGGGGTCGCCCATGACAATAAGTTGCCGATTACTGCCCAGGAGCAAAGTATTAGCAATTCTTTCTTGAATGATATTCCACAGTTCTGTTGTCACCATACTACACTCATCAAGAAAGATGGTGTCGTATAGGTGAAGGAAAGAAGGAGAAACTTGTTTGAGGATTTTATTTTGCCCCTGTTTGACTGGAGCTAATCCTAGTAGTTGGTGGATGGTCATAAAGTCTACTCCTATGAGTCCTTTTTCATTAGCCATCCGTCGCAATACGCCTACTGCTTTATTGGTAGGAGCGGTGAAAGCGACTCTTTTTCCAGCGCTGATTAATTGTTCTGCGACGAGGTTGACAAGGGTGGATTTTCCCGTACCTGCATATCCAAATAGCCCGAATACCCGTTTAGAACTTGTGAGAAATTGTTCGATGAGTTGGAGGGCATTGTTTTGTTGAGAAGTTAATTGAAAATTCTTTGGTTTTACCAGTGTTTGAATCATAGAGTAGGTTTGTTCTACTATTTTTCAAACACTCATCAGCGGTAGCTGAAATTTATACAAAAGTTAATAAATGAAATAACACTAATTTATTAGGTGTATTTTAGTTGTATTCAAGTTTGACATACTAAGACGTTAGGTTAGAAAGGGCTTGAGTATTGCATTAGGGGATAATTTAGGGTATGCTTGATTTCAATATCTTTCAGCCTCATAAGTATGGGGAGATAATTATTATTATTTGCACGTACCCAACTTCTTTTATGAATTCTCCAACTGCAAAAATGCCCACTTCCGAAGAAATTGCTGCTGCTATAGAGACAATTGACCACTTGACTGCTTGGCTACAAGATACCGGATTAAGTGCCTCCGCGATCGCCCAGTTCAAGTTTAACTCACTGGCATCAATGTATCCAGAATTGCGAGGGATAGCAGAGACTGCAAAACAACTGATTGGCGCAGCTTCTCCTCTGACAGAAGTTGGGATGACAGTGACGGAACTAGATACTCGTCCGATTTCATTAGAGTAGCAATTCTCCAAGTTTGATCGGGATCTTCGGGAAAATTTGAACCCACTTCTCTATTTTCCAGCCAAGCTTGTTTGTCAAAATAATCAATTTTGGCAAAGTAGGTTTCGCCACCAAGTTTAATGGTAAGGAAATCTCGTTCTCCGTAGGGATCGTTGCCTGCCTCAAAACTGTTAAAATCTTTTACCAATTGCAGTAACTTTTGTTGCTGTTCGTGAGGAAGAGCTTTTACAGTTCGAGTGATCCGAATTTCACCAATTTTTGTATCTCCTTGACGCAATTGATCGTTGAGACGGGCGATTTTTTCGGCTGTTGTTATAGTTTCCATAGTTAATTAAAACTTCATTCCCAAAAAAGGCCGCGATCGCGGCCTTGCTTAAAAAATTAGTGGAGGTTTAAATAGCCTGTAGCTGGTTCTTGACATTTGGTTAGCGGAGGTAGTATAGTTAAATTACCTAAATAAATTTGTCTCCGCTAACCAGTCTATGAACCCCATCCAGCAAAGAATCCAGCACATCCGCTCTCAGATCCAACTCCTACAAACAGAAGGAGAAGTAGCGCCGGAGCGCGTGTGGATTTCCCGGTTTAGTGCTCGCAATCGACCAGGGGGTAAGGTTTATCACTATTACAAGCTGATGCAGGAACAGGATAAGAAGGTCAAACAACGGTGCTACTTGGGTAAGCCTTCTAATCCAAAGTACAAGCGGTGGTTAGCGGCGATCGAGCGGCGTAACCAGATTCAGGAATTAGAAGCGATCGCCAAACGGTTGCAGCGCCAGTTAGTTAACGAAGATTCTGCGCCGTTAGAGGGCGCGAGCCACAGTCAATCAAAAGTTACTCCGCTAACCAATCTCACTGCCAAACTTCAACGTCTTTTAGCCAGGAGGCTGCCTGGGAAAATTAGCATGACTAGCAGCGAAGTGGAATTATTGTTGTCACTTATAAAACAACATTCTCATGAGTTGGCACCAATAATCTTCAGGGGGCGACAAGCGCCCCCAAACCATTGCAGGGAGGATGTTGTCGGGTCTGAAGCCGCCGCCCAGATTGCGGCGATCGCCTAAATTAAAATTAATTAAACTCAATTAAACTGTAGCCCTTATGCTGCACCCCTGATAGGATAAGGGGTTAATTTGCTACTTTGCGGTTGGCGACAGCGGGGCTATTTCTAGGTTTACCTGATGTTTTTTGAGGGCGATCCGGTTCTTTAACAGCATATTTGGAGAGAAAATCATCAGGCTTTACTAACGCCGAGTCTGCAATGTTCAGGCGACGGAATTGTGACCAATGTTCATTTAATAGCTTCAAAGCTTGGTGGCGATTTAACGTTGCGATCGCACCTATCAATTGACGCAAATTCGACCGCAATAACTCAATATTAGAGTCATCCACTGAAAATTGACTCACCATTGAAACCGCTGTTGCCAAATAAGCTGAATCCGGCGATATCTTTTTCGATCTTAACCCCTGACGAACCACATTTAGCCACACTGGATAAAGTTCTAACCAATTAGCAAGTTGCAATTCGCTTAATGCCATTTCCTCCATTCCCAACGCTCCCCAAGTGCAAAGCGATGTTTCAGCTAAATTAGTATCGCGATTTTTCACCGCTGACTCCCATAATTCTCTAGCATAATCCTTAAACCGAACCGCCAGAAATTCATAAGCTGCCTCAACTTTATCAGTAGCTGTAACCTGATAAACCGTCTCACCACGCGGTAACTTATCGCCTCGATAAGATAGCCAATTGTGGGAACCGCATAAATGAATGTTCCGATCTACTACAACTTCCTTCGCATGGGAATTTCCCAGCCAAAATACCTGCACTGCGGATAAACCTTCCCGCGTTTTAATTTCTCTCAGCTTTTGCTCAACTTGTGGCGGAATTGGTCGAGTTTCATCCTGTTGTCGCCGGGAAATACCGTGACCAATTAAAATCCACACTCCTCTATTAGCTAAGTTTTGAAGTAATTGAATAAACTCATTATCTACCACTTCCTTGCTCACCCAAGGAGAATAAATTAAGATTTGATGCTTCCCTCCTCTCAAAGTTTCTAAGAAAGACTGCCGAATTTGACTATCTCGTAGCAAAACCACCTGGTCTTTTTCCTCGCTTCCCTTCGGCGAAACTTGCTCCCCAGTTTCCCTCAATTCTTTAACAGTTTCAATCGCCTGCTGTTCAATCTTCTTAATTCTGTCTTCAACTTCTTTATTTCGTTGATTGAGGAGCTGCTCACGCTCCGCAGCAATTGTTTCATCACTCAGATACAACAAAGTTTGTAAAGAAACTTTGCCTTCAGTTTGCAAAATATCGAGTAAATCTGAGGCATAGTGTAAAATTTCTTTTCCTCGTCTTACTTGCAACTTAACTGCATCTTCCAGTGCATCAAAAATCACAAAAATTGAAACAGATTGCCAGATAGCTTGACTCTCAGAGGTGAAAGAAGCAGCAGTAATAATTTTGCCATCTTCAGGAACGTGCAATCCTAAACTAGAAGCTTGAATAATGCGCTGAAGTTCTTCAATATATAACTCATTAAAATCTTGATAATGATTTTCTATTGCGATAAAATCTTCAAGAATTGGCAGATCAATTTGTACTCCTTCTAAAGGGGAAGATAGAAAAAATAGATTTTCCTGCAAGGGGTCAGCAATCGCATAAATCTGCTTTTTTTGTGGCGGTTGTGGTACAGAACCTTCCTCGTAAAATTGCCTACCTTGAGGAGTTAGAATAATTTTGGCATCCGGTGTCCAGGCTAAAGTTTCTAAACTTCGCAGAGTATTAGCAGTATTTTCCACGAATACAGGATCGAGACCTAAAGCTACTGCTAATTCATTTTCGGTGGGTGTCCATTCACTCTCTATGCCAGCACGGAGGATAAACTCTTCAAGGATGTTAAATTTGCGGGGTTCGCTAATAGTAACTTCTACTGATATTTGCTTTAAACAGTAGCGGAATTGGCGACCAGCCAGCACTGATATGCCAGCCGGACTTTGCTTTTCTATTTGTTGGACTAATTCCTGTAATTGGGGATCAATTGGTTTAGGAGAGGATACTAGAAACATCAATCAGACCTCCATTTCGGCGTACAATATTTGCTACTTCTGAATACATACTTCCCACTTTACCTTTGTGCTTTGTAAAAAGTGAATGACATCCCACAATTACCAGCAATTCCTGAGCTCGGGAAAAGGCAACGTTTACCCGTTCTGGCTTTTTAGCAAAGCCAATATCTCCCTCAGAATTATTCCTGACCATGCTGACAATAATAATCGGCCGTTCCATACCCTGAAATCTGTCAACAGTACCCGTTCTAATGGAAAGTGAGGGGAATTTGCGATTGCTAAGCATTTCCTCAATTCGCCTCAATTGAGCACCATAAAAGGTAATGATACCGATTTCTTTTTTCGGTTGTCCTTCCGCAACTTTCAGACTCCAAACATCCTCCATTTGCTCACACAGAATGTCAATCGCATCGACTTCCTTAAGATTATACCTAGAAGTTCCCTCTAACTGCTCTTCAAAACTCTGTTCTTGAGGCATTTTTACCCAGATTAGGTGTTGTTCTGCTCGGATGATGTCGCCTGCTAAATTGTGCGATCGCACCTTCTCAGGCTCAATAATTCCACAACGCAGGCTATGGTCGTAAAATTGATTAATCGCTCCCATAATGTGGGGGTGCATCCGATACTGAATAGTCAGCCGTCGCTTGATGCTTTCTGGTGCAGTTTCAAATTGTTTCTTAAATAAAGATTCTTCCAGAAAGTTGATATCATCCGGTTCGCTTCCCATTTCTGTCGCGATTTCTTCTAAGCTCTTTTCATGTAGCATTGGCGGTAATTGGCGATAGTCACCAATCAATACTAATTTTTTGCCTTTGAGTGCAGGAATCAGAATTTCTGGAGGCGTACATTTGCTCACTTCGTCAATGATGACTACATCAAAATTGCTGAATTCTTTGAAACCGTAGCCAGCTACTTGGCTACAAGTAATGCCGATGACGTTAGCATTGTCGATATAAATTCGCCTCAATTCGCTCTGATCTTGTTCGGAAGGGTTACGAAGTTTGGCTATCCAATCTTGAATCAGGTTTTGATAGCGTTTGAGATGGTATTCTTCTTGAGTGAGTTGTTGATGCCAAGCATCGAATTGTGCTTTTACTGTGCGTAAGAAGTTGAGATCGAATAAGCCGTTGGCGGGGATTGGCGGTTTAAGGCGATCGGGGATAGTTTGCCATGCTGACTCCCACCATTTTCGTTCAGAAATTAAAGTGGGTGATAGTTGCAGTTGTTGTTGGAGTTGTTGCAGTTCAACTTCCATTTGCTGAAGCTGATTTTGACATTCTCGAAGTTGATTTAAGGCTTTATCAACCCCCTTTTGTAAGATTCCTTGAATGGTTGTAAGAGCATTTTTTATTACTCGCAGTTCCAATAATGGATCGAGTGAGGAGATTAATTTTTCAAACTGATTTATCTGATTTTCCCACCACTTCGCTCGTTGGGGAAATTCTGATACAGGTATGTTAGCGATCGCTTGTGAAAGAGAAGGAAAAGATTGATACCGCATAGCGAAACTGCGTAAGTTTGCGGGAATACCTGACTCCTTGCTCAATTCTGCTAAGGCTTGCATCGCTCTTTGTGACTTGGCTTCAGCTTCACGCTGAAGAACCTCTAATTCCTTTTTAGCATTTGCTATTGCCTGCTGTTGCTGCTGTTGCCTGGTTATCGCTTGCTGCTGTTCTTTAAGCTGTTGTTTTAGCTGCTGGAGTTGTTTTTCTGCTTCCGGTTGCTTCTGCTCTAGCCATTGAGATATACTGGCAGCAATACCATCAATCGCTTCGGCTGCAATGGGAGTTAATTCCGCATCAAAGTTGGGGATTTGCACTTCACTTTGTTTGGCAATTAAATTAGCAATTTTCGAGCGACACCTATCGAGGTTAGAACGCCAAGGCTGAGGTTTTACAGGAACACTTGCCAGCAAATCAGGTGGCAATTTAATCATGTTATCTGTAAATCTTCGCCTCTCTTCTACACATTTTTTTAACTCCTCATATACGCTCTCATAAGCTGTGGATTCCCAGTTTTTTAGGGATTTCAAAACAGAGGTTTTCTGGTTTTGCTCTAATTCCTGTTGTTGGCTCAGCCAGTTTCGCGTAGTAGTAGCAATACTACTGATAACTTCCTTGGCTACCCCGTTCAGTTGCCGCTCAACAAGAGCAATTTTATTGGCTTCACTTTTTCTAGTAATTAAAATAGCAATTTTTAACTTACACTTGTCGAGATGAGCTCCCCAAGGGGCGGGATTAGCTTTTACAAATGACACCACATCCAGCGGTAGTTGAATCAGCTCATCTGTAAAGGCTCGATTAGTTTCTACACATTGCTTCATTGCTACATAAATCCTCTGATAAGCGGTTGATTTCCACTGGTTTATTTCACTTCTGACTGCAACAATTCTTAATTTTTTGTTTTCACAACTTTTGATGGTTTCCTGTAAATTTTTCTGGGCGGTAAGAGTAATAAATCGCTGATAGTTTGTTTCCAAACTTTGAACGGCGGCGGACTTCTCACGGAGTGTTCGTGCAGCTTCTGCCGCTTCTCTGATGGATGATATCGCATTTATACAATGAGACAATGACATCTGAATTTGTGGAAGACCTTGCTCCTTTAACCAAGCCGCTAAACTAAAAGGATTCAGCCGTAAATCGTGAGGAGGTTGAAGACCTAGCTCGGCAGCCATTCTAGCTGCTTTTTCAACATTTACCTTGAAGTTTCCTTCAGAAATATACCCCAATCTAAGGTCTTTGGTACTGTCGCAGAGTTTGATAGCTGCTGTCAATAAATTAATTACTGCTACATCTTCCCAATCAACTGAAGATTTAGACATTAGCGATTCCAAACTAGGAAGGAAATATTCAACAACTTCGCGCTGTTTAGCTTCCGCTTCTTCATAGACACTTTCTTGCGCTTTACAGGTTTCCTCTAACTCTACCTTATACCATCGCAACTCCTCTTGACTTTCTTGTAAATTTTCCTCGTCTCGCAAATACGCATAAAACCGCTCCGATCCTACTAACAATTCCCTAAAAAAATCTATATTTTCCCGCTGTTTTACCAATCGCTTCTCGCAGTCATCAGCCGTATTTCTCAGCCAATTGCCAATTACTTTATCTTCCAAAAATGGCAAACCTTCCTCTTCAACTCGTTCCGCACGGCCCTTTCGCAAAGCGCGGATAACGGGACTATGAATTAAGCGACTCAACGCATTATCAACAGCTAAATTTGCTTGAGAAGCAATTAAAGTCCTCCCACCCCGTAGCGCAACTTGATAGGAAATTTCAGCGATTACAGTCGTTTTCCCCGTTCCTGGTGGCCCTTGAATTAGCACTAAATCGGGTGCAGATAAGACAGCTTCTACTGCTGCAACTTGATCCTCATTTGCCCCAGATAGCAGCAAATCCTCTGGCTTCAGTTTAACAGTTGTTTGTAAGGGTCTTGCCTGAGAAGCATCAAAGAAAAATTCTCCTACATAGGGATTCTGAGCAATTCCCATTTGCAGATCGTCTAAAGCTTTTTTCTGTCGCTTAATTTGAGTTAAATCTCCCGCAGCCTCGAAAGACAAAAAGCCTATTTTCGGCAACTGATAGTGTCCTTCTCCTATTTTTTCTACTAACTCAGAATCGAGTCTCACGCGGACAAATCCCTTTTCTCTGTCAATCTCTTCAATCGATCCTAATAAAATTGCATTCCACTTTGCAGGCTGCTTTACAGATTCTTTACCAGATGTGCTATCATCTTCCTCACGGCTTTCTTCAACTCGCACTACAAGTTTTATATCCTCATTTCTCGCCTTAGCTGCTCTTGTCCAGAAGTCATCCTGTTTGAGAGAAATTCCTGATGATTTGTCAAGTTTTGCCTCAGATACAGTAATCTCAAAAGTAATTTTGCGGGTAGCAGAGCCGTAGTTATGACCATAAAAAGGCACGAAAAATTCTCGCGTCTTAGCAATTCGCTCTTCAATCTTTAAAAAGGCTTTCCAACCTTTTAACTGTTCTTCTGTCGGCACACAATCCCCACAAAAGGGAACAGTTTTCATGCGATTTAAAGCTGAAATTGGCACTCCCATTCGAGACTGGTGATTGAGGTGCAGACTTAGGAAGAAGAGAACGGAAAAACCATCACTACGTCCCCGTTCTGGGGAAACTAAACGAGCAGAAAGTAAGCGCAAGCCATCGGATCTGCCTTCGGTGACAAGAGCCACCAAACTTAATGTTTTTTGCCGTTTTTCAAGGATTTCTGGTAATTTTGCTGCTTCGATATCTGTGGCGATCGCGAGTTCCCATTTTTCTTCGCCCGCTTCTTCTCCCGGCCCTTTGCGGCGGACATAGAAAGGTCTGGGTTCGTCTCCTAAAATGTCAGATAGCAACTCTTGGGCGCGATCGCGGCGATCGCTAAATTCTGGATACTTTAAGAGAGCATTTTTACCCTCTATTTCACGAATTAGGTAATCGATCGCCTGGTTCCCTAAAAACCGATATCCCCAATTTTCCTCATTGAGAGTTGCTGTTGCGATTTGTGATGAGAGAGGCGATTGATGATGACTGGTTTGAGGTGCTGTAACAATCGCAGAAATTTCTATCGAGAAGTTTTGGCTAGATGCTTGCAAAAAAATAAAGCCAGATAGGTTAGTTCCGGCTGGAATATCTTGGGAATTGAGGGCAATATCTAGTTTCTGCAACCCGCAAGACAGGCAAGGTTGCTGTACTTGTAACCAAGGCTGAGACCAGGAAACTGTGCAGTCGCCACCGAGTTGCAGTTGCTCGGTTCGCTGCAAATATCGGTTGGTTTGGATTTCCCCGAAGTGGACTGCTGTAGGGATGTCCCAGCTTACCCCTAGCCACTGGACGTTGGGAGCGGTTCCCAGACATCTTACTCTGTCTAAGACTGGCGCGGTATTCGGTGCGGCCGCGATCGCAACTTCTCCCGTATTCCCACCGACAGTCCGCTGAACGCTCAAATTTTCCAGTTTCACTCCCGGAACTGCGATTTTTAAGGCAGGTTCGTCACTGGCAAATATGACGGTGTTTTCTCCTTCTCCCCGCAGCGCGATCGCTCGTTCAATGGTAAATGGCCCCTTATATTCCCCTGCTGTCAAAGCGATCTCGTGTCCATCTTTAACCATTTGCAGCAATTCGCCAAAGTTGTCGGGGTTAGCGGAGAAAGTAGGCATAGATGCTTATTGATGGGGGGCGATCGGAGAAAGTGTTAATTTTTGGGCTTCTGAAGTAAACTACAGTTTAACGCTGTTTAGTTACGGATAAGCTGTTCCATACTTCAATACGCTTCACTTACGAGTTACAGTCTGACTGATGATGCGAAAATTTGAGCCTTAACTCAATAGTATTGAGGCAGAGCGCTTCACTCCATTCATACTGACGATCGCGGAGCCTCTAATAGATAAAAAACTGGAGCTTGTTACGGAGTATAGCTTTAACCATATCCCCGCGTGCAAACCAAAGTAATTTTTATGTCGCGGAGCACCCAAGAAAACTACATTAGTTATCAAGTTGCGAGAAACCCGAACAGGTCTTATTAATAACGTAGACTGGAACTTGATTCGCTATCTTGAAGGCTTAGACACTTGCAAAGTAGCTCCAAATCTTGTAGCGATTGCTAACCTTATCTAGTTTGATGAACCTGCCACAAGCCCTTATAGTTCTGTGATAATGCGTAACTGCTGCGGGGTTTTGTCAGAGGCGATTGCACAAGCTGAGAACATCCACCTCAACATCACTAAGCACTTTAGGTTCCATCCCATACAAATCATTCAGCACGGCTTTGACATCAGGGAACTGAAAATACTCAGTCAGCGTGCCAATGCGAAAGTTAAAAGCTTTGTACCGATGCTTGAAGTACAGCTCCACATTCCCCCGGTGTTCCCACAGTCCCAGCAAGTTGATAACAACATCCGATGAGAAACGGGCTTGCAAGTTTCCCCAGTGTGAGCGAAATGATGTTCTTTCACCGCGCCCTTTTTTGCTGTAAGTTCGCCGCCGCAGTACAGGCAGGCGAGGTTAGTTTTTCCGCGCGCGACTTCATCAATGCTCGCCAGTTCGCCGCTGGGAGCAACACCAAATTTTAGCCACATTGTTAAAATTCTCCTTAAAGCAGGTTTGAAGATGCACCCGCTTTCTAGATTTTAACAATTTTGTCGGGGGGGACAGTCGAGAAGTGATTATTCTGGAGATCGCTAATAAATTATAGGAATTATTTACGGCGCGATCGCTTTGATTTCCTGTATTGTTCGTCTCTGATACGGCTCAATTCCTTAATTGCTTCAACTATCTCCGATTTACTCATTGTTTGACAGCCCTTAACCTTGTATTGAGCGGCAAAAAATCTAAGTTGCTCCAGATCCAATTGGTAAAGAACGTCATAATTACGTGGATCTGATGTGTCTTCTTCTTTTTTGACCATTACTTTATGCAGTTGTGGTAAAAAGTTGGGCTTTCCCGTTTTTTCGCCGGGAATAGGAGGACAGTTAAAAGTGGATTGTCAGCCGCGATCGCTACCCTAAATTTAATCAAACAATTTTACCTTTCATCGCGGAGCGGAGCGTTTTTGCTGTGGGGGGCAATAGCGGTCAAAGTATTTTGATCGATCGTTGAATAGAGGATGTGCCAGCTGCTCGGAATTTTAACAACCTTACAATCACCAAATAAGCAAACTCTAGTTTCTACAGCGTTAATAGCACCTACTAACGCAGAGATTAACAGGTTGATAATGATGGGATTGAGTACGATCGCATGAATCCCCCTATCCGTAAGCCCATACCCATTCGCTATCGACCACTCTTACCTCCTACCAGTCCCACACCAGAAGGGTGGTAGTTAGTGCATATTGCCCTGCCCGAGCGAGTCTCCATCACCCACCATTTCTGAGAGAAATTTCAGAGGATTGCTCAGATCAGCAGCGAAACCAAGGATGGCGCGATCGCGATGCTCGTAAATTAAATCTCCCTGACCATTAAACAAGAAAGTTGCGCCTCGTTGAGTGAGATAAGCAGCATTTGGAACATAGGTTTTCCAATGACTCAGCACTTCTCCCATATTCCGCAGCCGTAAAGTTGCCAATTCAAATGGACGCTGGAAACCCTTGCCACCTGCCCACCGGAAAGTGGAGCCTCTCAGGGGTGGAAGAGGGGGAGCCTGAATAATTTCATCATCACCAATTAATTGAGGTGCTCTTGCGTCGCCTCGATATCCTCTCCATACTTCTGCCAGAGTGCCAGGGCTACCAATCCCCGCACACATGAACAATAGATTGAGGTAAGCATTCATAGCAGCAGATAAACCGGGTAGTTTTAACGATAAACCTCGATACAGGTCAAGTTTTTGGTGCAGTTGGGCACTGGGATCTACAAACAAACAGTCGCTTGGAAATCCTGTATAACCGCAGAATCGCTGACCCGATGAGCGTGAGCCAATTCCCACAGCACGGATTGCTATCCCTTGTGCTTCCAGCCGTTGAGCGTCCCGCTGCAACCACCAAGCATATTCAAGGCTGTCGAAATCTCCCAATTGTGGCAAAAGCAGTACCAATTGCCTCATAGAGGATTCGCAACCGTTCAAGATGGGTAAAACGGCTCCATCACTCACCCGTTGGCGTTCGGTTTGGCTCAAGAGGCTATGAATATTCATCGGCTAATTATATCTATTTAGGAATTGGGAAAGTAGAAAATCATCAGTTATTAAACAGATACTTTACTCACATCAAATCGGGCTGCTACTTTCCGAATTGATGATATCACTTGGTTGAGACGCTTTAACTATCGCGCTTGAGCTACCAGGGTCTGTCTACCTGTGCTACTTTAGCTCATATGAGCCTCGGATGGGATGCGATCGCCAATGCTCTCTCCGCGAGAGCAGATTCAATAAAATTAGTGCCGGCAAGCGTGAAATATTTTTGCAGACTAACTGGAATCAGCGTCAGTTCACGGCATCTGTAGGTAACTTTTCGCTCGGTTTCTCCAAATAAAGAATACCGAGAGCAATGGTCGCTCCCGGTATCAACTTTTCCAGTTCCGTTGTTGTTAAGTAAATCCCATTAGGCACAATGAAAGGAAAATTTGCCTCACTCCATTAAGCACAGCCACTCCTTAGTTAGAATGCCATCTTTGTATTCAGCTTGCACAGAGTCGTTTTGAATGCGTGCGGGCAAGGGAAGCACCCGGTGGAATTTGCCGTAGCGGAATTCAGAGCGGACATAGCCAGATTTTGCCTCTATGTTTTCGTAGCGGCGTTCGCCAGAGATAGAAATTGCTTCGCGAGTGACTTGAACGTCAACGTCTTTGGGGTCAATTCCAGGCAGTTGCGCTTTTAATACGAAGTTGTCCCCAGCATCAGCCAATTCCAGAGCTGGCATCCAAGCGACTTCTGAGTTATCTCTCGTTGTTGCCAGTTGGTCAAAAGCTTTATCGAGTTGCTGGCGGATGGTTTCAATTTCTGCGAATGGTTGCCAAGAGCGCATCAACATAATCTGTCACCTCAAAGATTGCTAAAGCTTTATAAGGAAAGTTTGGGTTGAAGCTCGTTGCTTACAGTTATTATGATGCCGCTTTTTAAGTGGGAGGAACAGTCAGGAGAACCCTACTGGGTTGGTCGTATTTGCCACAATCAGTGTGAAAGAATCTGAATTAATTGGCATAGAAGAAAACCGTACAAAGCTATTCCTAGAAACCGAAAATGCTGTGGCAACACCATGATGAGCCAGCCTCAGAACTCTGCACGGCACGAGCGTCGAGGGAAGGCTCGCCGGTGTTGCCAACCGTACCAAAAACAGGGTGCGGGTGATGTGTAGCACCGTAAGGACGTGATTTGTCGGCTATCGCTGCTTTCCCATAGCCATCGCTCCCGTATGAGTGCGATCGCATAATCCCGGTTTTAAAAGCGCGATCGCCCAATAGGTTATGTGTTGCTACTTCAACAATGTAGTAAGAGTTCAAAGTGCTTCTCTAAACAGTGTAAGAGTCAATAGTTGTACTTGGGAGCGATCGCTATATTTTCTACGCACTTATCTAATCCGTTGACATCTCTATTTTGACTCGCATCATCTTCTATCCCCATCGCCGAGCGCATCCACCTCAACCTCACTCAGCATTTTGGGTTCCATATTACAAATTATAGAGATAAAAATTTATAAATGGTGGGGAGAAGTAGGCGAATCGATTCGGTGAAAGGAGAACTGTCCTTGTGTCAGCTTAGCCCCGGTTAAGTTAGCTCCAGTCAGGTTAGCGTCATCCAAACTCGCCCCTCTTAAATCGGCAAAGCTCAAATTCGCGCCTGTCAAATCTGCCTTATCAAGGCAAGCGTCATTTAAGGAAGCCTTGAAAAAATTAGCCCCTCTTAGGTTAGCTTGGCTGAGATTAGCCCGACTCAGGCGAGTTCTATGTAGAGAACTCAGACTCAGATTGGCTTCATTCAAAGAGGCATCGCTCAAGTCAGCCGACCTTAAGTCCACTTCACTAAAA